>CAMNGP010000015.1 GCA_946538495.1 uncultured Candidatus Saccharibacteria bacterium | reverse complement strand
CGTTTTACTGTTCGTGTCATGTGCCGCTGTTTTTAATCTTGTTATTCGCGCCAACTCGAAAAGACATTTTTAAAAATCCAAGTTGATGAGTCTAATTATAAAAAACGCGCTAAGGGATTTAACAGACATTTATAGATTGCGTAATAGATAAAACTAGCTACTTAGTATCAATTATTCTAATTTTTGCGAAGTTTTTGCCAGTTAATCCAATATTCACATCTTCCCATTTGCAAGAAGTCTCTTTGAGTTGTTTTGGTGAAAGGGCGACCATTTTATAGGTATCTTTATCTGGCTTTAAAGCGCCTACTCCTACCCAAAATTTTGCAATCGAAGATTTTGTAGTGCCTAAAGAAATCGTCGTTCCAGATGGGAGCGGCTGGTTAAATACCAAGATTTTATCTGGGCGATTTTTATGGTAGCCGGTACCACCTTTTATCGCCAAATAAGCATCATGAATTCTATAAATTTTCTCGCGCCACTTTGGATCGTTAGATTGCCCATCGGCTAGTCTGACGTTTAATTCGACCATTCTAGTGCTATCATCGGAAAGCTCGGGCATAGGGGTTGTTTCAAGTTGTTTTTCAAGTGCTTGGTCAAAATCTTCACGAGAAGCAAATTGAGAACCAACAGTAGTAATTGTCATCTTTAGGTTCTCGGGTTGATATGGCTTCAAAAAGTCCATGAGTTTTTGATAGGAATCAATATAAGCTTTCACCTCTTCAGGTTTATAGTTATCAAGGACTTCTACGATATAATCATCGACAAAGAAATCAAACCAAACGCCAGGCTTATATATCTCGCAAATTGGTTTTACGTATTTTGAGTAATACATTAAAGAGAACAATTCCGCCCAGTCTACTTCGGGGGCTTCTTCTAGGCGCCATAGCTTATAGGCACCGTGAAGAAAGGTCAGATTGATAGGTTGGCTCTTTTCGACGCAATAATGGACAGACTCCTTGACGTGGTTAATAAGATCTTCATTTGCTGAATACTTACGAAACTTTTTCGATAACAAAAGGCGGACTATTTGAGCTTCCAAATCATCTTCCGGTTGAATATCGCTCGGAGTTTTGAGTTTTTCTAGTTCGTTCTTGATATATTGTTCGGCAGTCATGATCTTTTGGAGATGCGAGATGGTTGCTATGCCATCGTTGTAGCCTTGCCGACTACCACCTGCTCTCGGTCATCGCATCTCTCATATAATATCATGGAATGGTAATATTTCGAGTATGGCGTCGGGGACTTAACAGACATTTATAGATTGCGTAATAGATAAAAATACTTTTATAAACCGTTTGGTGGGGGCGAATTGGGCGGGCAACAATCTATAAAGAAAATATTATAAGTAAGATGATAGTCAAAATCAACAAACTTTGAAAGACATAGTATAATATAGGCATTAATTACTTGGAAGAGGTTTATGGGTTCTATTGAGACATTTGGCAACAGCCAAGAAAAGCAATTAAGTGATACTGAACAAACTACCGGTTGGGAAAATATGGCTGAAGATGTTGAAAACGCAAAAGAAGAGCAATTAAGTGATGATGAACAAGCCGAAGTAGAATATCTTAAGGATTGGTACGCAAACGCAAAACAAGAAAATCCAGATACTTCAGAAGCTGATTTTCATAAGACAATTATTTCTGGCTTAGGCTATAATCTCGGCATTCCAGGGTATGGATTACTTGACCGTAATAATCCAGATGCCAAGCCAACCGAGGAACAACAGGCAAGACTTGAAGAATTATATAAGATGGTCGTTGGCGAGGGAGAGAGCGAATAAAAAACACTTTAACCCTTTTTTAGTTTTTGTCGACAAGTGATTTTGTTGGCCAAATTACTACTAAAAAATCGGCCAAAATGCCGAGTTTGATATAATTTGGTGGGCCTTACTGGGCTCGAACCAGTGACCTTACGAATGTGAATCGTACGCTCTAGCCAGCTGAGCTAAAGGCCCATGCCAAAAATTATAACACAGATAGAGCCGGTAGATAAATAATTATATTGACATATAAGTCAAAATATGTTGCGATAACTACATATAGTAACTTCTACAGGTTCCTTAGAAAAGGCTAACGTTAATCGTAACTTCCTCTTCGCAAAGCCTATATGTTTCCGAAAGATAAGGAGGACGCCATGGAGAAGATAATTGAGACACTCGAGTTGACATCCTTTGCCCCCTCGACCATAGTCGAGGGTTTTCATTGTATTGTAAACGTTTCTTAGTTATGTTTGATGTTGACTTTTTTTAGGATGCTACTATTGCGGCGTAATACTATAGATAGCGCGTATGGCAAAATTCCGAAAAAGATGTTAAAATATTACAAATGAATCTGGAAATAGATTTTGATGCGCTAAATAATGAACGCCAAGAGCTGACGGACTTTTTGAGTCAGCCAAACGCTTATGCTGACCCGAATTTTGCTGCCAAAAATCGCCGTCTTCAAGAGGTGAGTGAACTTATTCAGCTTGGCAAAAAGCGCCAGCAACTCATCGATGACCTCAAAGAAGCCGAGGGCGACCCTGAACTCGCCGAGATGAAGCCTGACCTCGAGAGAGAACTCCAAGAAACAGAGACGAAACTTGCTGAAATGCTTATTCCAAAAGATCCTAACGATGATAAGCCAGCTATTATTGAGATCCGTGCCGGCGCAGGGGGTGACGAGGCAAGTCTTTTTGCTGGCGACCTCTATCGTATGTATCTTAGATATGCCGAAACGCACGGTCTAAAGGTTGAGCTTCAGTCCGAATCTATTAATGACGCTGGTGGCTACAAAGAAGTCATCTTTCGCGTTACTGGCGACCAACCTTATGGCAAGCTTAAGTTCGAAGGTGGCGTGCATCGCGTTCAGCGCGTTCCAGTAACCGAATCTCAGGGGCGCATTCATACTAGCACTGCCACGGTAGCGGTTCTACCAGAAGCAGAAGAGCAAGATCTCGAAATAAAGCCTGAGGATCTTCGTATTGATATTTATCGCGCCGGCGGTCATGGTGGGCAGGGTGTAAATACTACCGATTCAGCCGTGCGTATTACTCACCTTCCGACTGGTATTGTTGTAACGATGCAAGATGAGCGCTCTCAACAGCAGAACCGCCTCCGCGCCATGACTATTTTGCGCAGCCGTCTTTTAGAGCAAAAAATCGCCGAAGATCGCGCTAAGGCGTCCGATGCACGCAAGTCTCTGATTGGCACCGGCGATCGTTCGGAGAAGATTCGCACCTACAATTACCCTCAGGATCGCATTACTGATCATCGTATTCATTATAGCCGTAGCAATATTTCTGCCGCTATGAATGGCGATATTGAAGATATAATTGAGGCGCTTACCGCCCATGAACGTGAGCTCTTGGCTTAAAGGGTCACCTGTCCAAAGATTAGACTCGGAGCTGATTGTCGCTCATATTTTAGGTAAAGAGCGATCTTTTTTGCACGCTCACCCAGAATATGAGTTTAGCGAGACTGAGCTGGCCCAGATAAGAGCCGCCACAGAGCGTCGCGCCTCTGGCGAGCCACTAGCGTATATTCTGGGCTATAAAGAGTTCTATGGGCGCATTTTTAAAGTGACGAAAGATACACTCATTCCTCGTCCAGAAACAGAAGCCCTAATCACTGAGGCGGTTGCTCTTCGGCCTAAAAGCGTGCTCGATGTCGGTACGGGCAGTGGTTGCATTGTCATTACGCTATCAAAGGAGCTTCCTGGTGTTTCCATTAGTGCTATAGATATCTCAAAAGAAGCTCTTGCGGTTGCTAAAGAAAATGCCCAAAAACACCATGCTCAAATCGCTTTTATACAATCTGATCTACTAAGTAACCTCCAT
>CAMNGP010000014.1 GCA_946538495.1 uncultured Candidatus Saccharibacteria bacterium | reverse complement strand
GATCACGATTTTTCGATTAATGTGATTTCTAAGTCTGGTACGACTTTGGAGCCTGCAATTGCTTTTAGCGAATTTAAGAAGAAACTAATAGAGAAATATGGCGAAGAAGAAGCAAATAGTCGGATTTACGCTACTACCGATAAAAAGGAAGGCGCTTTGCATGATGAAGCGGTGGCAGCGGGATATACGCGTTTTGTGGTGCCGGATAATATTGGCGGACGATATTCGGTTTTAACGGCTGTAGGATTATTGCCGTTGGCTGTGGCGGGTGTGGACATCGACAAATTATTGGTAGGTGCTGCGGAGGCAGTAGAAACTGCGGTAGAGCCGGCGATAAAATACGCCTGGATGAGATACGCGTTAGGGCAGAAAAACTATGATACGGAGGTTTTTGCGAGTTTTGAGCCATCAACTATGTATTTTAATGAATGGTTAAAGCAGTTGTTCGGTGAGTCGGAAGGAAAAGATAAACAGGGGATTTTTCCTGCTTCGGTGATTTATTCTACCGATTTGCATTCATTAGGCCAGTTTATGCAAGATGGACGTCGTAATTTGTTTGAAACAATTATCGATTATCCAACAGATGAGACAAATACGAAAGTGGTTCAGGCGGTAAGAATTGCGCATACCGATGGCGGGATTCCAGTTTTAGATATTAAAGTGTCATCGTTTGATGAAAAAGGTTTTGGTGAGTTGATTTATTTCTTTGAATTGGCTTGTGCGATTAGCGCGAAGCTATTTGGCGTAAATCCGTTTGACCAGCCGGGAGTAGAGGCCTATAAAAAAGAGCTAAAAAGATTGATGGCAAAGGAGCAATAATGAAAAAACGGGTGGTTTTAGCTTTGGGGGGGAATGCTTTACAGAAAAAAGGCGAAGCTACAGCTGAGGCGCAAAAGAAGGTCGCGAATCAAGTTGGCGAGGCGGTGGCCGAATTGGCGGATAAATATGAAATCATTATCGCGCATGGCAATGGTCCACAGGTAGGTAATATCTTGATACATGAGGAGGTGGCGGGGACGGCTGAGGCGCCAGCGATGCCACTAGAGACTGCGGTAGCAATGAGTCAGGGGCAAATTGGCTATTGGCTAACTCAGGCAATAAATAATGCTTTCATGAAAAGAGGCCGCAGAGCAAAGGTAGCGACGGTGGTATCGCAGGTGGTAGTAGATAAAGATGACCCTGCTTTTAAAAATCCGACTAAGCCAATCGGACAATTCTATGCCGAGAAGGAAGCTAAAGCTTTGGCGCGCAAAAATGGTTGGTCGGTAAAAGAGGATGCGGGACGAGGTTGGCGTCGTGTGGTAGCGTCTCCGAAGCCGGTTGATATTGTCGAAAAGAAGGCCATTCAAGAATTAGTAAATGATGGAGTGATTGTGATTGCGGCGGGTGGTGGTGGAATTCCAGTATATCGTACTAAAGTTCTAAAAAGGCTAAAGGGCGTGGATGCAGTAATTGATAAAGATTTTGCGGCAGAAAAACTAGCGGAATTGGTTGATGCAGATGTATTTGTGTCGGTGACGGCAGTGCCAAACGTATATATTAATTATGGTACGCCTGATCAGAGCGAGATTGGTAGAATTACAGCCAAGGAGATGGATGGCTTAAAAAAGTTTGGCTATTTCAAGGCAGGCTCGATGCTGCCGAAGGTAGAGGCGGCAGTTGCTTTTGCAAAAAAAGGTGGGGTTGGCTTGATTACGGATATTGAGAATTTGAAAGAGGCTTTGGCTGGTAAGGCTGGAACGATCATACATAAATAGTTTTAATAGTTAGGGGCTCAAATAATAGCACGCATAATGCTTGTGTTTATTAAGGTTTTTATGTATAATTAGATGGAAAATAAAAGGTGGCTGAATGAATTTTTACAATAGAGATTTTTTAAAAATCTTAGATTTTAGTGAAGATGAGCTTCGCTATATGTTGGCAATTGCCAAAAAGTTTAAACAAATAAAAAAAGAAGGTAGAAATCACAAATATTTTCCTAACAAAAATATAGTGATTGTTTTTGAGAAGACTTCCACCAGGACTAGGTGTTCTTTTGAAGTAGCAGGATATGATTTGGGGATGGGTGTAACGTACCTTGATCCATCTGGATCACAAATGGGACATAAGGAGTCGATTGCCGACACCGCCAAAGTATTGTCTCGTCTTTATGATGGTATAGAATATCGTGGTTTCGATCAAAAAATTGTAGAAACTTTGGCTGAGAATTCTGATGTGCCGGTTTGGAATGGCCTAACGAATGAATGCCATCCTACGCAGGCTTTAGGTGATTTTATGACAATAGAGGAGCATTTCGGACGTCTTGATGGACTAACTTTGGCATTTGTGGGAGATACTCGCAATAACGTGGCAAACTCTTTGATGGCGATGAGCGCCAAGATGGGTGTGAATTTTATTGCTTGTGGACCGAATCATTTGCGTCCCGACGAAGAGGTTATTAAAAAATGTCAAGAAGTTGCAGCAAGAAATAACTGCACTATTACGATTACTGACGATTTGAACGTTTTGAATGGAAATGCCGATGTGATTTATACGGATGTATGGTTGTCGATGGGCGAGGAGAAAGAAAAATGGGGCGAAAGGATTGAGTTACTTAGACCTTATCAAGTGAACAAGGAAATGATGAATAGAGCAAAGCCTGACGCAATCTTTTTGCACTGTTTACCTTCTTTTCACGACTTAAACACGACAGTGGGACAGGATATACACGAAAAATTTGGTTTATCGGAGATGGAGGTTACCGATGAAGTGTTCGAATCTGAACAATCATTAGTATTTGAGCAAGCGGAGAATCGAATGCACACAATTAAGACCGTAATGTTTTTAACTTTATATAATAAGGAGGAAAAATAATGCGAAATTCAATTAGCAATTTTAGTGAAATTGCGCCTTTGAAGAAGGTTTTGATGCACCGACCAGGCGACGAGTTTTTGAATTTGACGCCAAATACGCTGGAAAGATTGCTTTTTGATGATATTCCTTATCTCAAAATTGCGCAGCAAGAACATGATGCCTACGCAAATGCATTACGAGCGGAAGGTATAGAGGTTGTTTATATTACGGATTTAGCTGCCGAAGCGATTGAGGCAGGCGGAAGGACTGTAAGAAAGAAATTTTTGGAGCAGTTTATAGAAGAGGCAGGAGTAACTTCGCCAAAAGTCAAAAAGCACTGTTTCGATTATTTGAATAGTATAAAGGATACGCGCGATATGGTGAAAAAATGCATAGCTGGCGTGGATATTTCTGAATTAAAGAAGCTTGGTAAGGTGTCTGGATTTTATGCAACGCGTGATACTGGAAAAATGATTTTAGATCCAATTCCGAATATCCTTTTCCAGCGTGATCCGATGGCAACAGTTGGTCACGGCGCTACTCTACATAAGATGTGGTCTGTGACTAGGACACGCGAGTCGATTTTTGCCGAATATGTATTCAAGTATCATCCGTTTTATGATGATACAAAACTGTATTTTGAAAGAACTGAACCATATTGCATTGAGGGTGGCGATATTCAGGTGCTGTCAAAAGAAGTAATAGCGATTGGAATTTCGCAAAGGACTGAACCTGACGCAATTGCGGATTTTGCGAGGAATCTTTTTAAAGATAAGAAGAATGAGTTTAAATATGTCCTTGGTATTGATATTCCCGATGAGAGATCATTTATGCATCTTGATACGGTAATGACGCAAGTTGATGTTGACAAATTTGCCGTGCAAGATGCCATTATGGATATTTCGACAATTTATGAAATTACGCCTGGACGGGGTGGCGAGATAGAAATTGTCGAGATTCATCAGAGTTTGCAAAAAGTATTGGAAAAATACTTACATTTAAATAAAGTGGAATTGATTAAATGTGGCAATGGCAAAAGAATTGACGCGGAGCGCGAACAATGGAGCGATGGCGTCAACTTGTTGTGTATTAGACCAGGCGTAGTAGTGGCATATGATCGAAATTTTGTAACCAATCAGACTTTACGTCGACATGGAATTAAAGTGATAGAAATACCTAGTTCAGAGTTATCTAGAGGCCGAGGTGGGTCGCATTGTATGACGATGGCGCTCGTCAGAGAGGAGGCGGCATAGATTTATAAGTTGAGAGTAAATCTAGGGGGGAATACAAAAACAAAAGGAGATAAAAATGAAAATAAACGTAAAAGAAAGAAAATCAATAAATGTAAGGGAAGTTAAATCAATTAGCTTTCGTGAAGTGAGAACAATTGCTTGGACGGAGGTTAAAAGAATTAACTTGCTAGGGGGAGATATTAAAGTTAAAAGGATTTAAGATGTTTAGGAAGAAAAATCGTAGCAAAAAACGAACGCGCGCGATGCTTTCGGCGTATTCGATTATTATGATTTTGATTATTGCTTTAGGCATTTTATCTCGTGTATTGCCTAAGGCTAAATATACAGCGGCGATTTATGAAGAAGAAGCGCCTAGTGTAGAAGTTGGCCCTGGTGAATGGGAAGGTGAAATGCCAGAAGGTGGACCAGCGGTACTCGAAGGAGAGATGCCTGGTGAGCAGGCGCCGGAAACTTTGCCAGATGGTGAGCCGATTGCTCCTGTGGTGGGGGATGAGGCCTTAAACGAGGCAGCGCCAGAAAGTGATGCCAGCGAAGAGGCCACGGTGGCTAGTGGTGAAGAAGTTGATTTAATTTCAACAATTGGTGAGCTAGAGCAATATGATAGTCTCGAGGAATGTGAAGAGATTTATGGTGAAGGTGGTTGTGTAATTGCGGATGGTTCTGGCGTAGTTGGCGCAGAATTATATCAGGTATTGATGGCGCCGATACTTGGATTTGAAGATGCGATTGACGTTGGTATCTTTATTATGGTCCTCGGCGGGTTCTTGGCTATTATGGCAAAGACGAAGGCGCTCGAAAATGGAATTAAAATTCTTGTAAAGAAATTAAACGGCAAGGAATACTTATTAATTCTACTTTTGATGTTTATCTTCTCTATCCTTGGTACTACCTATGGATTTATGGAGGAAAGCGTTGGTTTTTATGTATTAATTGCGGCCACGATGTATGCAGCCGGTATGGATCCGTTAGTAGGCGTAGCGACGATTTTGTTAGGTGCTGGTTCTGGTGTGCTAGGCTCTACAATTAACCCATTTGCGACTGGTGTGGCTGTATCGGCTATGAAGGACGCGGGTATAGAATTTAACCAAGGTACGATTATTTTAATTGCTACTATTCTTTGGTTGACAACCTTAGCGATTTCGGCATTCTTTGTAGTAAAATATGCAAAGAAGGTTCAAAAGGACAAGGGTTCAACATTCCTGAGTTTAAGAGAGCAAGCAGTTACCGAGAAGAAATATGCGAAGTATTTGGACGTGAAAGAAGAAGATTTGCACTTATCTGGTAAACAAATTGCTTCATTGATTATCTTTACTATCACTTTCTTAGTAATGATTGTCGGATTTATACCTTGGGGCGATTTTGGGATTACATTCTTTGATTCGTGGACTGGATGGCTAACGGGAACTCCGCTAGGTGGTTGGTGGTTCTACGAAGCAGCACTTTGGTTCTTATTAATGTCAATTGTGCTTGCGATCGTGAATCGACAAGGTGAGCATGGCTTTGTTGATACATTTATTGATGGAGCAGATGATATGATCGGCGTGATTCTGGTTATCGCGGTTGCTCGTGGAGCTTCGGTTTTGATGGCTCAGACTTCGCTTGACAATTATATTATTTATAATGCCTCTAACTTCTTGGCGACTTTGCCAGAATTAGCATTTGTACCATTGAATTATTTGTTACATGTAGTGCTATCAATATTGGTACCATCTTCTTCGGGCCTCGCAACCTTGTCTACGCCAATTATTGCACCTGTAGCAGCAAATCTTGGTTATAGCACAAATGTTGCAGCCATGACGATTGTGGCGGCGAATGGCTTGGTCAACTTGATTACGCCAACTTGTGGCGCAATTATGGCTGGTCTTGCACTTGCTAAGGTAGATTACTCTACTTGGTTTAAGTGGGGTATACGCGTAGTAGCATGTATTGCGGTGATTAATATCGTGGTGCTTTGCCTGTTCTCTTTATAGA
>CAMNGP010000013.1 GCA_946538495.1 uncultured Candidatus Saccharibacteria bacterium | reverse complement strand
AAAAGCGAGGATTCGGTTCTCGCTTCGCTCGAAGCGAATCCTGCCGGTCCAGCCATTTTTGTTTCACAAAAAGTCAAAAAGCGAGGATTCGGTTCTCGCTTCGCTCGAAGCGAATCCTGCCGGTCCAGCCAGAATCAGAAAAAGACTCCGAGGGAGTCTTATTTTGATTCTGTTTGACTTAGCGGAATTCGAGCCTGAGGTTCGGATATGTTATAATTTTCACATGATAAGGATTATTGCTGGAGGAAAGAGAAGCTCGTCGTGGTGCACGGAAGCTTGTTTTGAGTATGAGAAGAGACTGCGAAAACCTTATGAAATAACTTGGGAATTTATAGACGAAGAAAAATTAGCGCAGAAGCTAGCAAAATGGCCTTTTGCTAGCGCTGATTATGTGATTTGTTGTGATGAGCGTGGGCAAAATATATCATCACCTGAATTTTCAGAGATGCTAGAAGATGTATTTTTAGATGGAAAAAATGTAATAATCCTGATAGGTGGGGCATATGGTTTTACGGATGAAGTGCGCAAGCGTTCTAATTTTGTTTGGAGTTTTTCTAAGCTGGTTTTTCCTCATATGATTGCGAGGCTAATCGTAGTCGAACAAATCTACAGAGCTTCGCAGATTACTATCAATAGCCCATACCATCATGAATGATTATTCGTCTGGTGATATATTTTAGATATCAAAGACGCCGCTTTAAAAGCGGCGCCTTTGATGGAAAACCTTAGTCCACCTTCTCCGTGAAGAGTGTAAAGAAGACAGACTCCAATGTTTGGTCTTCGAAGACCAGTGAGAACTTCGTTGCTTTCTCACTGATGATCTTTACCCGCGCAAGCGTGACGACGTCACGTACGCGAATATCCAAACATTCGTCACGTGCGAGAAGTTCATCCTTTAGAGCAAGGTATCCCTCATCGTCTAGGACAAACTCCTGATTATCCGGAGTACCGATTTGGCCATCCGCGTAGACATAGATTGAGACAGTGGATTTCTCTTCTATCTTCCTACGGATTTCTTCCAGCTCCAGACGTACATCACGCCGCTTATCCGAAATGTCATTCATTGCGGAAGCGATCTCATCAGCCTGAGCAACAAGCTTAGTGGCGCGATCACGACACGATTGCGCTTGCCTCTCTAGTCCCTCAAGTTCTTCGCTGATACCACGAAGACTTTTCAGAATTGCGCGACGTTTCCCTTTTAGCTCTTCATGGGAAACCTCCAAGGACATCACCTTGTCGCTCAGATTCTGTTCACGCGCACGAAGTTCATCGATGCTAGGATCGGTGGGCCTTTCCTGCTCGGGCGTGGTTACCGATTCGAGATCACTGGATTCAGCTACTTCCTCCACGACCTCTTCACGGGGTTTTGGACGCGCCTTCTTGCGATTTGCATCCAAATTCCTAAGAACACCGTCGGAGTCAGCCTTGAAAAGCAAGTGGATATGCTCCTCCAGCTCTTCCTCGGTGCACTCAAAACGTTCACAGAGTTCCTCACGGGTGTGACCCTGCTTAATGAGGGTCTTAATTTTTATGCAAGTGGCGGTTCGAAAATTCATATTTACTCCTCTTCGATTGCCAAAATCGCGGACAATTCTTCTTGCTCAGAGATGATCGACTCCATCTCTTCGCGTGCTTTCCTGAGGTAAATCATAACCTCATCGAAGAGCTTCTCGAGCTCCGTGGTATCTACCGGCTCAACAGGCGTATAGTTACGCCCAGAATGATCCGCCAAAACAGGCTTTTCCAGGAGAGACTCCCTGGATACACCGGCCCGCTCAGCAATTTCACCGAGACGATTGTAGACGGTACTCTCGCTCAGATTGTATTCTTTTGCAATCTCTGCGATACTCCTCCCCTCTTCGTGCAGGTTGACGAAGTTTTCCATCATTTGTAAAGTACGTTCGTGCGGTTTTTGCAATTTTCTCACCCCTTACAAAACAAAACGAATAGTGTTATTAATTATAGCATATTTTCTTATTTTAGTCAATGTTATATTTGATAACAGGGGATGTATGGTATAATTATGGCTATGAAAATTTTGGGAATTGAAACAAGTTGCGACGAAACAGCGGCTGCTGTGGTTGAGAATGGAACCGTCATTCTCTCTAATGTCGTGGTTAGTCAGATTGATATTTTTGCTGAATATGGTGGCGTAATTCCGGAGGTGGCTGCACGGTCACACCTTGAGGCAATCATGCCAGTTATAAATAAAGCTCTTGACGATGCTTCGTGCACTTGGGAAGATATTGATGCGATTGCCGTAACGCATGCGCCTGGATTGCTTGGTTCCCTGTTAATTGGCACTTTGACCGCAAGGACTCTAGCTATTTTACACAATAAGCCACTTTATGCAGTACACCACCTAAAATCACATGTTTATGCAAATTGGCTTAGAGGTGATAGTTTCGCCCCAGAATTCCCTTTGCTGGCCCTAGTTATTTCTGGTGGTCATACACAAATTCTGTATATGCGTGGTCATAATCAGTTTGAAATAGTTGGCACCACCCATGACGATGCAGTGGGAGAATGCTTTGATAAGATTGCAAAGATTTTAGGATTACCATATCCTGGCGGCCCATCAATCTCTAAGGCCGCCCTGAAGGGAAACCCCAATAAATATAGGTTGCCACATCCAAAAGTGGAGGGACTCGATTTTTCTTTTTCTGGATTAAAGACCGCAGTATTGAGGGCCGTACAAAAAGAGGTTAATGTGCCGATTTCGTATCCTTCACATAAATTAAAGGAACTACTGAGTGCCGAACAAGTCAATGATTTTGCCGCTTCATTCCAAAAAACAGCAATCAACATCTTATGTGAAAAATTAGCGGCAGCCAAAGAAGAATACCCTGACATACAATCTGTCGTAATAGCTGGCGGGGTTTCAGCCAACAAGGCGCTGCGTGATGCTTTACCGGATGCCTTTTTCCCGAATGTCTCGCTATCTGGTGACAACGGAGCTATGGTGGCAGCGGCGTGTTTCTTTGAAATAGAATCTGGCGTAAAACCAACCGACCCATATGCCTTGAACATCTATCCAAGAGTGTCAATTGAAAACTAAAATAAGCCCCAGTTGGGCTTATTTTAGTTTTAGTTGAAGATTTGCGTTTATTCTGTTTCTGCGTCGATTCTCTCGCAGTCGTAAATGATGAGATCATCAGCAATAGTTGTAGAGTCGAAATAAAGGACTTTGCCATTGTCGCTTCCGCTGGTTTTTAAGGAAATGAGGCTATCATTTTTGATAGTATAGCTACCGGAATCAACCGTTGATGAACTACTGTCGTATCTTTCGTAATTATTCGAGGTATCTAGAACAATAGTCGCACCATCATCAGCTACGCAAGTAAGATTTGCGGCTGTTAGGTTATAGTTTTCATCGTAGATATAATTACTATCAGAAACGTCTTCTTCAATTACGGTTTCCTCGTTGCTATATTCCGGGATTTCTACATCTTCTATTTCGTAGGTATTATTGACCATATTGAAATGAATTATTAGGAAAATTACTAAAGCAATGGATTCAATCAATACTATTGCTGCGAGTATTATTGAGATAATCCAAGGTAATTTTTCTGAATTACTTTGTTTGGCGATATTAGGGCTAGGGTTAGAATTTGTATTAGAGACGGGACGAGAGACAGCTACTGGTTTAGGTGCTACTGCGTTAATGCTTTGTTTGAATTGTTGATCTAAATTGCTGTTATCCATATTTCTCCTTCCTTTAATTTGCTATAACCATAAAGATCCTATTGATAACACTTTTTCTGAATGTTTCCTAGTTATTATTTTGCTTCATAAAAAACTTTGCACTCAGTTGTTCTTATTATAGCATAAGCTTAATGATTTAGATATTGTTTTTGGCGGATTGGAGGATTTTAGGTATAAGAGTGCGCATAAGAAGACGTGTAAGCAGAAAAACGATATAGGACACGATAATAAGAGCGGCAGCAATAATGAGTTTGTCTGTGGTAAGGAGGGTAAAATCAAGAAAACTGCGCGCGAATGGAAATAGAATAGCAGAGGAGATAATACCGATAATTAAAGTGAGTAGTATCGTGCGAAGTAGATTAAGTGGCCTTGAAATTGAGTAAATAAGAAGAAAATCTATTGCAAAAGTCACAATAGCAGAAGTGGTAATAAGTTCGGCGCGATTATATCCAATGTTAGTGGCGATTATGGAAAAGACAAGCATTGTAATTGCCACCGTAATACCGGTAGGGACGGAAAAGCTGAGAATGTTTTTGGCAAATTTGTTTTTGATGCGTTCAATATTTGGTTCGAGGGCCAAAACCACGCCCGGAAGCCCAATGCAGGCGAAATTTAGGAGGGACATTTCAAGAGGGGCATAAGGATACTCTAATGGAATAATGATAAACAAAACAGCTAGGATGGCGGCATAAATGTTTTTAGATAGAAAGAGAGCGGCGGAGCGCTCTAGATTATTGATAGATTGGCGACCTTCGGTAATAATGCTCGGCACGGCGGCAAAATCTGAATCAAGAAGAACGAGCTTAGATGATCTTCTTGCGGCATCGGATCCTTCACCAATGGCAATAGAACAATCGGCCTCTTTCATGGCGAGAATGTCATTAACACCATCGCCAGTCATCGCTACAGTTCTTCCCTGTTTTTTAAGTGCGAGAATGAGGGATTTTTTCTGAGCTGGTTTGACGCGAGTAAAAATATTATAATCTTTGGTTAATTTTTCGTAGTCAATTTCTCCTCTTATGGCAGAGAGGTCTATACCACTAGTATCCTTTACTCCAGTTTTAGAAGCAATGTTTTGGACAGTTTTAAGATTATCACCGGAGATTATTTTGACATCGACATTGTTTTCGTAGAAATAGTTAATGATTTCTCTGGCATCTTTTCGGAGTTCGTCTTCAAGTAGAACATAGCCAAGTAGTTCTGGGTTAGATTTTAATGGAGTTTTTCCAGATTCTGTACTAGGCCAATTTTTAAACTTTACGACTGCAAGAGTTCGAAAATCTCCAGATACGTCCAGTTTTTTATCGGTGAGATATTCGGGGGCTCCCATAAAGTAAGCCGCTTTGTTTGTTACTACACCGGAGTATTTGCGGTCAGATGAAAATGGAACCACTTCAATGATTTGCTCCCTGGGCTCAAATTTGGCCCTTTTTAGAAGTTTTTGCTTTAAGGCGGTTGAAGTGGCGTTATCGGCTTCTGTTTGGCTAAGAATAAGCTTTATGACATTTTCAAGGGTATTTTGAGTTTGTCCTTCTGTAGAAATAAACTCTTTTACTTTCATTCTACCCGTGGTTAAGGTGCCAGTCTTGTCGAGGCAGATAGTATCGACGCGCGCAAGCGTCTCTATTGAATAAAGATCTTGTACTAGTACCTTTTTCTGGGATAGGCGAATCGTAGCAAGAGCAAGTACTGAGCTGGTTAACAAGACGAGACCTTCTGGGATCATACTGATGAGGCCAGCAACAGTACTCGTGACGGCTACCTCCGTACTTGTGCCATCCACCCTGAAGCGTGCCCAGAGTAGAAGTATTCCTATAGGAATAAGAGTAAAGGAAATGTATTTCACGATATTATTGATTAATCTGAACAATTTAGAATCTGCGGTCTTAATAGTATGGGCGTTAGATTCGAGCTTATTGATGAAGTTTTCTTCTCCTACGGCGGTAACGGTTGCTTTGCAGGTGCCAGACACCACAAAGCTCCCTGATATCAGTTTATCGCCTGCTTTTTTGACGATACTATCTTGCTCACCCGTAATGAAAGATTCGTTAACCTCGATACTCCCATCTTCCACTCTAGCATCAACAACTATTTGATCGCCCAGGGATAATACTAATAAATCCCCGTCTACAATTTGATCTTGTGGTATTTGATAATGTTTACCGTCTCTTATTACCGTGGGTTTCTGTTCGGCAAGGAGACGCATTTTATCGACAGTTTTCTTGGCACGAATTTCGTTTACGATACTAATTAAGGTGTTAGCAATGGCGATTATGACAAAAAGGAGGTTTTTATAAGCGCCAACAGAAATAATCATTAATGCCAGGATTAAATTCACTAGATTAAAGATGGAAAATGCATTCCTAAAGATAATTTTGCCAATAGAATTCGTATTTTTGTGAGATGACGAATTCACTCTCCCCCGTTTGATTCTTTCTTGAACTTGTTTTGATGTGAGGCCAGTAAGGTTCATTTTGAATGCTTAATCTTTGATAGTATTTTATGTAAATTATAGAATAGAGGATCTACAGATAACTCATAGGCGCCAAGAAGCTCCACGACATGACCACCGAAGCCTTTTTTGAATTTATAGATGCCATAGCCAGGTTTGGATGGATCGGGAAGACTTTGTATACCATAAAAATTATATCTTTTGAATTTATTCTTGAGGGCGTATTTTATCATATACCACTGGATGGCGTATTGTGCGTTGTATTCTTTCATGTATTTTTTTTCGCTGCCAGAAAATAGATAGATAACTTCGTTGCCGTACGCCATAAACATAGCAGCAGCGATTGGAGTATAGTGGGGAGACTTAGATTCCCCGTTTTTTTCGGTCTTGTCCTGAGGCATCTTAGCTAATTCTTCATGGCTTTCAGAACGTATATTTTCTAGGTTTTCATTTGGAACCTCCGCAATGACGAATTTGACTTCGTCCTTTTTTGCGAATAAATCATACATTGTTTCATAGTAATCAAGTGTTTTGTCGTTAAAGTGACGGCGTTCGGAAGTAGATTCGGTTATTTGTTTAAAGATTT
>CAMNGP010000012.1 GCA_946538495.1 uncultured Candidatus Saccharibacteria bacterium | reverse complement strand
TGTAGTGTAACAAGGATTGATGCAGTATTAATTGCAGAAGGTGAAGTAAATACATGTTCTGACGAAAGTGGCAAATCACCAGAAAAAAATGAGGCAGCAAGGTCTAATCAATTAAGAATTAATGGCGCCGTCATAGCAGGTAAGCTTATTGCCAATCGTACTTATGGCGCTGCTACTGGTGACTATTCTATGGTTCCAGCTGAAATAATTAACTTTGATCCAACACTGTATTTGTGGGGCAAGAGCGTTTCTGAGAATGAGGCCAATATGTCGCTTCTAACTACTTATCTTCACGAACTGTCTCCAAGATATTAGCCTGTGTTATAATGAGGATTATGAAGGTGAAGACGCAATTTGTGTGCCAGCAATGTGGCGCAGTTTATGCAAAATGGATTGGGCAGTGTACAAATTGTCATGCGTGGAATTCTTTAATTGAGCAAATTACAGAAAGCGAATCTGGCGCTAAAACTGCTTTAGCGAGGGGAAAAGTATCTGGTAAAAAATTGGAATTTGTGAGCATCGATGAAATTACACCTTCTGATGCGAAGGCTAGGCTTTTGACTGAGTTTTCTGAGTTAAATAAGGTACTCGGTGGTGGGATCTTGCAAGGTTCCGTATCGCTATTAGCTGGGCAGCCTGGAATTGGTAAATCTACGCTTTTGATGCAGATATGTGCAGAAATTGCCAAGACACGAAATGTACTATACGTGTCGGGTGAAGAGTCGGCTGGGCAGGTGAAGTTGAGGGCAGTGAGGCTAGGTGCAAAATCCGAGAAGTTAAATTTTGCTTCTTCAACATCAAGTAATGATATTGCGAAGACAATTGAAACTGGTGACTTTGATCTAGTTATTGTAGATTCGATTCAGACGTTGGCGATGGACGAGATTTCTTCGGCGCCAGGTACAGTGTCACAGGTGACGAATTCTGGTAATTTGATTATTAGAGCGGCTAAAGCTACTGATACTGCAGTGATAATTGTAGGGCATGTGACTAAGGAAGGTACTTTGGCGGGGCCAAAAGTGTTAGAGCACTTGGTGGACGTGGTGTTAAATTTTGAAGGTGATCGATATGGTGGTTTCAAGACCGTGCGCGCAGTAAAGAATCGTTTTGGCTCAACTAATGAAGTGGCGATTTTTGAAATGAGTGATACAGGATTAAAAGAAGTACAAAACCCCTCGGCGGCTTTGCTGGCAGAGCGCACAAATACTGACGGTTCTATCATTCTGGCTACTTTGGAGGGTAATCGACCGATTCTGGTTGAGATACAGGCTTTGGCAACAAAAACGAATTTTGGTTATCCGAAACGAACTGCAAGTGGCTTTGATTTGAATCGGCTTAATTTGTTAATTGCTGTGCTTGAGCGACGTACGAAATTAAAGCTAAGCGATAAGGATATTTTTATAAATGTGGTGGGCGGCATGAAGATTAATGACTCGGCGGCCGATCTCGCGATATGTATGGCGATTGCTTCGGCAGTGGCGGGCAGAAAGTTAGGTGAGGAATATGTGGTGTTTGGCGAAGTTGGACTTGGGGGCGAAATTCGTTCAGCTTTTCGTGCAGATCAGAGAATTTCGGAAGCGAAAAAACTTGGTTTTAAGCATGCGATTGGGCCAGCGACAATTCACGATAAATTCGTAATTCCCGCAAAAGATTTGAGAGAAACTTTAATAAAATATGTAAAATGAGAATTTTAGGAATTGATCCGGGGATTGGAATTTGTGGATTTGGCTTGATTGAAGCTACATCGCGCACAAAGGCTCGAGCCTTAGATTATGGCGCAGTGACAACTACCATTGATGCACCATTGCCGAGTCGTTTAAAGGAAATGTATGATTCTTTAAACGAGGTGTTTGACCAAACGAAACCGGAAATGGTGGCGGTAGAGAAGTTGTTTTTTTCAAAAAATATTACGACTGGGATTGCAGTGGCTGAGGCGCGTGGTATAGTATTGTTGGTTGCAGAGCAGCGAGGTTTGCCGATCTATGAATATACGCCTAATCAAATCAAAAAATCATTAACTGGATACGGTACGGCAAATAAGACTCAGATGGAAGAGATGGTGAGAGTCCATCTTGGTCTTGAAAAAAAACCAAAGCCAGACGATGCCGCGGATGCATTGGCGGTTGCAATTACCTGTGGGTTCTTATATCAATTAGGGCCAGATGAGGGGTATAGGTTTTCGAATTCTAGGCGTGATATAATATAGAACATGATAGCTCATATTAGAGGAACCATTGCGGAAAAATTTGGTAATTCGTTAATTGTGGATGTAAATGGTGTAGGTTATGAGATGGCGGTTTCTGCGTTAGATTTTGATGCAAGTAAGTTGAATGAAGAGAAGAAATTTTATACTTATCATGCGGTGAGGGAAAATGCCGAAGAATTGTATGGGTTTTCGTCTTTGATGGCAAAGAAGATTTTTGAGCTCTTGATTGGTGTACAGGGAATTGGGCCAAAAGCTGGAATGGCAATTTTGTCCTTAGCGGAACCAGAGGAAGTCCGAAACGCGATTGCAAATGCAGATGCTGTTTTTGTTGCGAAGGCTTCTGGAGTTGGAAAAAAGTCGGCGGAGCGCGTGATAGTGGATTTGCGTGACAAAGTTGGTACACCGAGTCATTATGGAGCTACCGAGATTAAGTCTCCGAATGTTGAAATGGAAGCGGATGAGGCCTTGGATGCCTTGATGGCACTTGGTTTCCCGCTTAAGGAAGCGATGGCTGCACTAGAAAAGGTTGACAAGAATTTAACGACAGAAGAAAGAATTAAACAAGCATTAAAAAAATAGTCGACGGACTATTATATTGAAAATATAGTTGGATGATTATGGTCTGGGTGATCGGACTTGAACCGACGACCTCAGCGTCCCGAACGCTGCGCGCTACCAACTGCGCC
Organism: uncultured Candidatus Saccharibacteria bacterium; assembly: GCA_946538495.1. Taxonomy (GTDB): domain Bacteria; phylum Patescibacteriota; class Saccharimonadia; order Saccharimonadales; family Saccharimonadaceae; genus Nanosyncoccus. Next base: position 6,227 of record CAMNGP010000012.1, on the reverse strand, counting down.
ACACCCAGAAATGTAGTTTTTAATCGGACTTGGACCGACGACCTCAGCGTCCCTACGCTAAAGTGCTACCAAATGCGCCACACCCAGAAATATAGTTTTTAATCGGACTTGAACCGACGACCTCAGCGTCCCTACGCTAAAGCGCTACCAACTGCGCCATACCCAGAAATACTATTTCTGGTCGGGACTAGGAGATTTGAACTCCTGACCTCACGCACCCCATGCGTGCGCGCTACCGAGCTGCGCCAAGCCCCGTGATACAAAAAAATGGTCTGGGTGACTGGACTTGAACCAGCGGCCTCGACTTCCCAAAAGTCGCGCGCTACCAACTGCGCCACACCCAGGCACTTTTTCATTATATCATATTATGTTAAAATTATATAGTGTAAAGGAGAAAAATAAGTGGTAGATAAGATATCCAACAAAACCAAGGGACGACCTAACGCCAATAACAAGTCGAATGCTGTACGAAGTTTTTTGTTTATGATAATAATGATTTGTTTTGGCTCGTTTTTGCTTGCAAGTTTGAATAGTGGTTCAATTAAAAAGACAGAAGTACCAATTTCGGAGGTTATTTCTAGAGCAAATGACCCAAATGGTAATATTTCAAAAATTACAGTAACTGGTGATACCTTAGATATCACGCTTAAAGGGAAGGATCAGCCAACCGAAACTTCGCGTAAGGATGGTTCTGGCACTTTATATGACCAAGGGTTAATTAATTATTGTGATGGTAAGTCGGGTGAAGAATTAACTAAATGTCAGTCTGAAAACATAATAATTGAATATAAAGAAGACACTAATGTTTGGGGAATAGTTTTAGACGTTGCGCTAACGATTCTGCCTATTATTGCTATTGTGATTTTCTTAAATTGGATGATGCGTCAAGCCAATGCGGCAAATAATCAGTCTATGTCTTTTGGCAAATCACGAGCTAGGCTTTATGGTGCTGACAAGAAAAAAATTACTTTCAAAGATGTGGCTGGCAATGAATCGGCGAAACAAGACTTAACTGAGATTGTGGATTTCTTAAAGAATCCTAAGAAATATGAGAAACTAGGTGCTAAGATTCCGCGCGGCGTGCTTCTTGCTGGCGATCCTGGAACTGGTAAGACTTTAATGGCGCGCGCAGTGGCTGGAGAGGCTAATGTGCCTTTCTTCTCGATTTCTGGTTCAGAATTTGCAGAAATGTTTGTGGGCGTAGGCGCATCGAGAGTACGAGATTTGTTTTCGAAGGCTAAGAAGAATGCACCATCGATTATCTTTATCGATGAGATTGACGCAGTGGCTCATAAGCGCGATGCTCGAGGTGGAGCTGGACGGGAGGATGAGCAGACTTTGAATCAAATTTTGGTAGAGATGGATGGGTTTGATAATGATAGTGGCGTGATTGTGATGGCGGCAACTAACCGTGTTGATATGCTAGACAAAGCCTTGCTTCGTCCGGGGAGATTTGATAGGCATGTGAATGTGACTTTGCCGGAGCGAAAGGATCGCTTAGAGATTTTGAAAGTTCACTTTAAGGGTAAACCAGTGGAGGAAGACGTAAATCTTGAGGCTTTAGCTAAAAAGACGGCCGGTTCTTCTGGGGCAGATCTTGCTAATATCGCTAATGAGGCGGCTATTACGGCTGCACGTGAAGGTCATAAGGCAATTTCGAACAAAGATTTAACTGAGGCGTTTGAACGTGTGGCGATTGGTCCAGAACGAAAATCAAAGGTGATGAATGATAAAGAGCGTAGGATTACGGCTTATCATGAGGCGGGTCATGCAGTAGTAGGACATGTGTTGCCGGATTCAGACCCAGTTCATAAAGTAACGATTATTCCGAGAGGACAGACTGGTGGCGTAACATGGTTCTTGCCACCAGAAGATAGAAGTTATAAGAATATTTATGAACTTAAAGATATTTTGGCACGGGCAATGGGTGGTCGCGTAGCGGAAAAATTGGTTTTTGGCACAGACGCAATCACGACGGGGGCTTCATCAGACCTCAAGAATGTAGCTGAACTGGCTAAATCAATGATTGTGGAAGAAGGCATGGGTGATGGACTGAGAAATTTAGTATTCCCTAGCGAGGCTACTGGGTACTATACGATTACGACTGGTAAACCGTATTCCGAAAAAACTGCAGAAGCGATTGATGCTGAAATCAAAGCTTTGTCGAACGAGGCGGCTAAAAGGGCAGAAGAAGTTTTGAAGGCCAATAAGGTTGTGCTTGATAAGCTAGCCGAAGAATTATTGGCACATGAAACCTTGGAAGAGGCAGAACTAGAGCCGATTCTTAAGGGTGCCAAATTGCCTGAGGTTGCAAAATTACACAAATAGGCCATAATATATATTATGGAAAGATTCTTAGATTATTTTGTGCCTAAAAAATATAAATTAGATTTGGGCATTAATAAATTTGATAAAAAAATCAGTGGCATTATAACGGTTAGTGGTGAGGTTTTGGCAGAGACGATAAGATTTCATGCCGTTAGACTCAAAATCAAACAAGTCTTTATTAACGGAGAAGAAGTAAAATTTAAATCCGATGGAGAGACGCTGGAGATTAATGATGTTCCACTTGGTGAGGCTGAGATTCTTATTACTTACGACGGTACCTTAAACGAGAATATGGAGGGCGCCTATCTTTCGACTTATAATCATAAAGGCGAAAAAGAGATAATTGTGGCAACGCAATTTGAAAGTCATTATGCCAGAGAAGCGTTTCCATGTATTGATGAGCCAGCAGCAAAGGCTGAGTTTGATCTGAAGATAACTGTACCAGAAATTGAAGATGAATTGGTTTTGGCAAATACGTCGATTGCGGAGACTAAAAGATATCATAAAGTGCCGGACGGGAAATATACGGTTTTTTATGATGATGACGGTAAAAAAGTTGCGAAAAATTATATAGAATATGTTTTTGAAACGACGCCAAGAATGAGTACTTATTTATTGGCATGGGTAATTGGGCGGTTCCATGGCAAAACAGTAAAAAATGCGCATGATGTAGAAATTACAACATATTGCGCATTAAATCAGGATGTAGATTCGGTGGATTTTGCTAATGAGATTGCAGCAAAAAGTTTAGAATTTTATGACGATAATTTTGGGATGCCTTATCCGTTAAAAAAACTAGATCAGGTGGCGTTGCCGGATTTTGAAGCTGGTGCGATGGAAAACTGGGGGCTAGTAACTTATCGAGAATCAATGTTATTGATTTCAAAGAATGCAACTCTTAGTGCAAAAAAAGGTGTGGCACTTACTGTGGCGCACGAACTTTCGCATCAATGGTTCGGTGATCTTGTAACGATGGAATGGTGGGATGATTTGTGGTTGAATGAATCTTTTGCAAGTGTGATGGAGTATTATGCTGTAGATTCCATATACCCGAAGTTTAAGATTTTTGAGGGATTCTTTACGGGCGACGCATGTGCTGCACTGCTACGTGATGCATACACTGGAGTGCAATCAGTACATCAGGAAGTGCATGATCCAGCAGAGATTGCAACGTTGTTTGATAGCGCAATCGTGTATGCCAAAGGTGCGAGATTGATGCTGATGCTAATTAGGCTAATGGGTTGGGATAAGTTTTGTAAGGGTATTGTTGATTATTTCGAAAAGTTTAAGTACCAGAACACGGTAGGTGACGATTTGTGGAATTGCTTAAAGCCATACGCGGACTTTGATCCTAAAGATTTGATGCATGCATTTATTGATAGGCCTGGCTATCCAGTAATTACAAACGAGGAGGGTGTTTTTGACAAGTTTAGTCAAAGAAGATTTTTGCTAGATGGGCCAATGGAAAAATCGGATTGGCCTTTGCCAAAAATAACGGAAGATATGAGCGGGCATTATGTATTAAATTTGTCAGAGTCTGAATTTAAAAAAAGGTTGGCTAAATTTGACGAATTGGGATTGGAAGAAAAATTAAGGCTACTGATTGATCGTGATTTGGTTACAAAGTCTGGATTACAAAGTGCGGCGAGTTTGGTGCCTTTAGCATTGCAGTTTAAAGATGAAACGGCGCCGGCGGTTTGGAGTAAGATTTCGACCTTAATTGGAAATATAAAAATATATTTTGATGATGAATCTCCAGAAGAAAAAATGTTGAAAAAATATGTTTTTAATCTGGTGGATAAGAAATTGACTGAAGTGGGGATTACGACTCGCGAGAAAGATGATGAAGAGATGATTAGGTTGCGAGCTAATTTGCTTGGTTTGGATTATTTTGCGGAAGACAAGAAACGGCTCGAAAAGCTTGCAAAAATGTATGATGATGATTACAAAAAGATGGACAAGGAAATCCGTGAAGACATTTTGAGTGCGAAGGTGTATTTGGAACCTGAAATTGTAGATGATTATTTGAAAAAGTATCAAACAATTTCAGATCCAGACGTAAAGTTTGACTATTTGGTGACAGCTTGCTTGGTACGTGATAAAAAGCAAGCTGAAAAGTTGTTGAATTTGCTTGGTGATTATGGTGTGGTAAAGCCACAGGATCAACTGTATTTATTTGTCTATTTGTATCGTAATCCAAAAACGAGAAAGCAGACTTTTGAGTGGTTGATGAAGAATTGGGAGTTGGTAAGAGCGAATGGTGGCGATAAAACGCTTAGTGATTACCCAATGTTGGTTGCAAGGTTGGCGCGAACGGAAGAGGAGCTTAAGAAATACCAAGAATTCTTTGAGCCGATGCTAAGTGATTCGGCGGTAAAGAGGGCAATCGAGATTGGTATAAACGAAATTAAGGCTAGAGTGAAGATGATAAAGGATAATAGGGCTAAAGTCTATAAGGCTTTGCAAGAGGTGCTTTGACTTGACAAACACTATTTCAGTTGTGGAGGTTGATTTAATAATATGGAAAGGTGGTGAGTCGGGAGTGGCTTACCAATAATAGATGCCGGTTTTGGTTATCTCTACACGGCAGGGTATGACGTACGAAGCAGAAGTGCGTGATTTTCATGATGCGAATCGTGAGATTGATCATTTTGGCCGAGAATATCTTTCGAACCATCCAAATGACAAAATTGTGGATGCTAGCGTGGTGGCAGGCGGAAGTATTATAGCTCGCTATTTCAACGGACGTCTAGAAGATTTTTAGTAATTGTCCTAATTGGCGTTTTTATAAAAACCTTCTTCAAAGTCTATATTATAATACAGAGACTTTGGGTTGATATTGCAGAATTTTTCATTGTCTTTGTATATAGAAACAGTATTTTCTTTTGAATAGTCGCTAAAAGTGATGCTGTATTTTGTCTTGTTCGCCGTGTTTTCAAATACGAATTCAGTATCATAGTAACCGCCATCAAATATCTGTTTTTCACTAATAGGTTTATTGATGATTGCCGTGTTTTCTGGTAAGAGTTTTTTAAGCTCATGTGCGTCATCGATTTTAAGGTCGAATTGACTACAATGATTTTTGCTAATTGAAAATGCAAATGTGTCTCCATCGCCAATGCCTCCATTTCTTTTTGACTCGAATATTAGTATTAATTCACTACTATTAATTAGATGTTCGTTTTGAATAATGTACGAGGAGAGGATTAATACTGGTAATAATGCTAGGACTATAGTTACGAATACAAGTTTGCCGTTTCTGTCGTTTATGATAGTACGTTTTTTTCTGGTTGCACTGATTATGGTTGCTATTATGAGTATTATTGTAGTAATGAATTCAAGTAAAAAAATATAGACCAGTTCAAATCCAACTGGCAGCTGTAGCGTACTTATAATAAATGGTGCACTTATCAGATATATTATGAAAACTGAATTGATTACGATGACTAGATTACATGAATATTTGTTTTTGTTTTTAACTGAATAAATCAATGAGGCTACAGAAAAGACACTAATTGAAAAAATCAAACTATATATGCAGTTTTTTATTAACATTTTTATTTCTCCTTTTTTGTAATGGTGCCCGCGACTGGATTTGAACCAGCACATCTGTAAAGACACTAGCACCTGAAGCTAGCGCGTCTACCAATTCCGCCACGCGGGCCTTTTGGTATTATAATATAACTTTTCAGTTTTCTCAAGCGTGCCCCTTGAGTATGCTCTGCGTCGCTTTTGGGCCGGGTCTTTATATCCCTAAGGACACATTTGAGAAAACCGAAAGGTTTATGGTAGAATTAAGTTATTATGATAGAAGTTAATTGCAGCCCAGAAATAGACAATAAAAAAACAGCGGAGGTTCTGAAAGAAATCGCTAAGGATAAAATGGGTGGATGGGTGGC
>CAMNGP010000011.1 GCA_946538495.1 uncultured Candidatus Saccharibacteria bacterium | reverse complement strand
ACCGTAAATTGACCGTCTTGCGGAATACGATGCTCATCGATTTTAAGATTAGACAAGATTTTAACGCGCGAGACAAGCGCTGGTGCTACAGTCTTTGGCAAATCCATGATTTTGCGAAGCACACCATCAATACGGCAACGAATAATTAATGATTCTTCTAGTGGCTCGATGTGGATGTCGGAAGCTTTGGTTTTGGCAGCATAACTTAGGATTGTGGTAAGAGCCTTGGAGATTGGAGAATCCTGAACGATAGTTTTGACGTCTTTTTGCTCGGCTTCAGCTTCAGCATTGGTTTCTTTGACCGCCTCATTGACACCCGAGAAATCACCATGGTATTGTTCCAGAGCTTCCCTGATACCACGTTCAGAGGACATCCAGACACGGATCGGCTGATTAACTAAGCTCGCCAGGTAATCTGTTGCCTGGACGTTGGTAACATCAATCATAGCAACATTAAGCATGCCATCTTTTTCGCCGAGCGGAACTGCCAGGACCCTAGTAGAGGCCTCGCTCGGAATTTTGGCGAGTATTTCTTGGTCGATGGTGATGTTTTTGAGCTCCACGTATGGCACACCAAGGATTGCCGCAGTGCCACGCGCCACCATATCGTCACTAATGACTCTGTGTTCAACTAACTCACGTAGAATTGACTTCCCTTCAACACTGGCTTGTTGCTGAAAATTTTGCACTAAATTAGCATCAGCAAGACCTTCATTAAGCAAAAGGTCGATGATTCTTCTTTCAGCTTCTTCGGTGAGTTGAGCCATTATGGATTTCCCTGATTATCGCCGTTTGGTTCAATACATATACCATTAGAGTCAAATTCTGTACAGTCTCCAATGTAAACTTCTACAGTAGGGTTAAGAGCTTTGTAATTAAAGACTTCCGGGCTTGGGTCGACAAGGGTAGTATCAACGGACGAATCGATTGTTTTGACCGTTTTTTCCTCAATAGGACCAATAAACATATTGCTAACAAAATAAGCAATAGTAAGGCAAATGACAGCTAAACCAATTGAAGTGACGAGATCTTTTTTCATTATTATTTGCCCTCCGCTTTGATTGTTTTTGTGGTTTCAGTAATAGTGGTTTCGTCGACATAGTAAGCATTAGCCTGAGCCGAAATCGATAATTGGTTGTCTTTTTCCCAGCTGATGGTAGCTTTAGTAATGTCAAATTCACGAATTGAGCGCTCAATATTGTTTAAAATAGTTTTTGTGGTGCCTGTGTCGGCTGAGAATGGAAGTCTGAGTGTAATGATTTTAGCGCCAGTGGAATTGGTGGTATTAGAGGTTGTACCACTAGGACTAATTGATTCTGGTTCCCAGTTTGATTCGATAAATAGCTTATTAAGGCTAGCGAGTAAAGCTTCTTCGTTTTTGAATGCTGGCAGAGCATCTGGAATAACACGAAGTGCCGAACAACTTTTAATTAACTGGCTAGCGGCGTTAAGCTCTGAGCTACCGTTGGCATTCTTATAAATTTCGTTAAGCTCTTTGTAAGTATAGCTCTTGCTGGTTTCGGGATTAATACAATTTGAATCGCCTTTGTTTGGTACGGAATTTAATGCTTCATTTGCAGCGACTTTTTCGAGAATATTAGCGCGCAAGGTGTTTGGAATTTCTGAAGCCTCAATGCTATCCGGATCGCATTTTTTAAGTTCTTCGTCGGAATAGACTTCGCCCCTTGGGCTCTTACAAACACCAATGGATTTAATTGTATTGGAATAGGCTACAATCGATTCGTCGGATGCCATAATAACTTTAGCATTAAAGGAGATTTGCTGAATAAAATGAACCGTGAAGGCAATTGCTACTCCTAGAAGAGCGGAGGCTACAATGACTGCCATTAGCATGTTTTGTTGGGCTTCGCTAATTTTTGCACGTTTGCCAATTGCAATTTCTTTAGCCATTGTTTTCTCCTTCATTCGTGGTTGTGTTACACGTCGCGTCATCTTTTGCACAGTCAGCCGCACGTTCGCCAAACATCGCTTGGACCTGGACATACGAATCGGTAACATTGCGACGTCCAGAAGGCGCAATTGCTAACATATGTGTGTTGGTGAACTTATAGACTTCTGGATTAAAGGTAATTTTAGCGGAAAAACGAAGTACAAGCGAATTATCAGAACCTCGACCGTTGGATGAGTCGGTAATTTTGATACCTTCGGTGCCATTCGGAACTAGTTTACAGGTGTTCTCTTCATTCCATTCTGGATCAGCGGATGACTTGCTATCGTCACCGGTATAAGTGATGCATGAGCTTTCGAAGTGTGCGACGTTAGAGATTTTGCCACTAAGATTAATTGATGGTTGACCTTCGGTTGGGTTTTCTTTATACCATTCTTTATATTGTGGGGTACGCCAAATTTTTACTACATTTGCACCATCATATTCCTCCGTACTATAGCCTTTGGATTCTTTATTGTTGCAGCCCTCTGCATCAATTGTCCAGTACGCGTATAGCCCATTGTTAGGATCGTTAAAGGTGGCGCCGTCAGAACCCGATTCGATGATACAATAGGCCGGAATCTTGTTTCCTTCCTTATCAACATAAGATCCGTAATCATAATTCATAAACTGCATGCTCTTTTTGAAGGCATCTAAGACATTGTAATCAATGAAGGGTTCTTTACCAGCATTAGCTTGAGCATCAAACGAAAATGTTGGTTGTTTTTCTGACAGATCAACGTTGAGCTCCGAGATCGTAATTGTATCTGCCCCCGTAGGTATGAGTGCCGACAAAATATTGAAGGTACGAGATAATACCTGCTTTTGACTAGTTAAAGATTGGATTTTACCGAGCTGATCTCTGATGGTGAGAAAATCTTTAAGATCGGTATAAGAGTTGATTTTTTGGGATAAACTCTTAATGGTATCTTCTTTGCTACTAATTGCTACTTGTTGCCCAGCCGCAATAAGTCCAAATAAGGCCGTGATGCCAACGCTAGCAATCGCAACAACGAGACAAAGGAAGAATATTAAGTTCCTTAACTTAAGAGTCTTAATCATTTCTCCTTTAACGTCTGGTACGAGGTTGATTTCTTTAGCCATCAGTCGTTGCTCCTTTCCGACAAGCCAATTGCAACAGCGAATTCGCTTGAAACGCTCATTAGTGCTCTTTGTTGGGCTTCGGTAGTGCGGACAAATTGCCATGGATTACCACGCATAGTTGGAGTAGAGGTTTTGGATTCAATGAATTCAGTGAATTGCGGAATAGTACCAGCGTAGCCAGACAGAACAATGCCGCCAACTTTACCATTAATATATTTGGTTTGAAAGAAGCGAACTGACTTGATTAGTTCTGAGGCAAAGCTTTCTAGATACGAACTGAGAATTTGTGAGACTTGGCCATTAATTTGAGTTTGATCGAGGCCAAATTTGAGAATAAATTGACGAGCTTGGTCTTCATTGATATTAAGGCTAGTAGAAACTGCTCTAGTAAGAACACTAAAACCCCCTGGTACCGTGCGGACTAGGCGTGGGCGGTCTTTATACATAATAACTAGGTCAGTAGATTGCTCACCAAAATCAACAACCATAGTCGCATCAATGGCGCCAGGAGCACTAAGCGCTCTGGCTGCCGCTAAGGGTTCTGGCTCCATAGCTACGATGTTAAGGCCAGTTTTTTCAATCATTTCCATGGTTGATTCGGCATAATCTTTGGCTACCGAAGAAACAAGAACTTCGGTCTTGGCAGGGTCATTTGGATTAGGGCCTAGAATTACAAAATCAGCTTTGGCATCACTCATAGCCATTGGCACATATTTATCGAGTTCGTACTGGAATGATTTACGGAGTTCCTTATCAGGCAAAGTTTCAGTTTCAACGATAGAGGTGAAGGTTTTGCCGGCGGGTAATCCCAAGGCTACGTTCTTAGTCTTAATTCCAGCTTGTTCAACCGCACCAAGAATTGCTTCGCCAAAACGTTTTCGGCCAAGCTCGGATGAATCCTGCGTTAGTTTCGGGTCTATCGGTACATATGCGAATTTTTGGAGGGTCCAACCATGTTGGTTGCCACCAGAAAGCTGGATAATCCGCATCGATTTCGTCCCAATATCCAACGAGAAGAAATCGCCCACGCCATGCAATAAGTTCATGATATTAATTATAAGCGTTTTGGGTGAAATGTCAAACAAATTTTAATGAATTGTTCTCAGCCAATAGAAGCGCTCAATATTACCATTTTTGCCATGTAATTCGTTGTCATGCTTTTTAATTAGAATAAAGCCATTTTGTTTGAGCCAAAGTTCAAAATTTTTGATGATTTCGCGACGGATTTTTTCGTTCTTAACAATTCCCTTGTTGAGCTGATCTGGAGTTGCTTCAAATTGCGGCTTGAGCATAACCAGAAAATCGGTTTGGTGATTTGACAAATGAACCTTGGCATATGATAAGACTTTTTTGAGACTAATAAAGGAAACGTCTGCTACGATAACGTCAGGATTCTCAGTGGTAACAATAGAATTATCTTCTTCGGGACACTCCTCGCGCCCGTCTTTACGGGGCTCGTCGCTGCGTCCTCGTAGCAACTGCGGATGCTCTTCAGAAGATAATTCTATTGTTTCTACCGAGAAGATGTCGGTTTTTTCGTGGAGTTCGATTCTTTTATCGTAGCGAAGTGGCTTAACCATCTGATTAGTTCCCTTTTCAATGGCGATGACTTTTTTGGCGCCGCGATCTAGAGCATATTGGGTAAAACCACCGGTAGATGAACCAATATCCAATACGGTTTTGCCACGAAAATCAAAATTGAAGGCGCGAATGGCGCCCTCAATTTTGTAATAACCTCTATTTTTTGCGTTCGCGATAGGCATAAGATTCCGTGTCGACTGATACGATGTCGCCTTCTTTGATAAAAGCTGGGACTTTAATTACTACACCAGTTTCTAGAGTGGCATCTTTCATGACTGAAGTTGAAGTATCACCTTTAACCGCTGTCTCGGTGTAGGATACTTCAAGCCAAATGTTCTTTGGCAGAACGAGGTTAATTGGAGTGCCGTTATAAAATTGGATTTCCATCTCGTTGCCGTCTTTCATGAAATCTTTAGCATCACCTACCATGTCGGCAGAAAGTTCGTATTGCTCAAAGCTTTCTGGATCCATAAAGTAGAATTTAGCATCGTCCTTATATAGATACTGCACCTTCTTGGTGGTAACTTCGGCTGGTTCGATTTTTTCTTGACCTTTGAAAGTTTTGGGAAGTAAGGCGCCGGTTATAAGGTTTTTAACCTTAACATTAACAATGGAACCGCCACGACCCATAACTTTTTGTGAATACTCAACTACCTTATAAGGCTGGCCATCTAAGGTAATCAAGGTGTTTTTCTTAAGATCTGTTGGTCCGTACATCTGCCCTCCTTTTAATTATTAGATACAAATGGTAAGAGTGCTAAATGGCGCGCACGCTTAATCGCAACTGCAAGTTGACGTTGCTGCTTAGCGGATAAACCAGTTTTAGCAATGGGTTCAATACGACCGTAAACATCGACATACCTTTGAAGAGTTTTTACATCGCGATAGTCGAAATAGAGATTTGGATCGCTTTTAATCCTTTTCATTTTCTTCATTCTCCTTCGTTAATATTGTTTTAAAATGGAACATCACTCAGATCGATTTCTTCGTCTGGGATATCATCCGGCATGCTGGATTCTGGCACGTCGTTAGGGGCGCCAAAATTACTAGCACCAGAACCAGCATTATCGCGAGCAGCACCGGTGAAATTAAAATCTTCTGCTACGATCTCTACACGAGAGCGCTTTTGGCCGGTAGCTTTGTCTTCCCAACTACGCTGATCAAGACGACCACAAACTAGAACACCTGAGCCTTTTTTAGCATATTGATTAATCATTTCGCCTAATTTACCCCAGGCTGAACAATCGATAAAAGATACATCTTCTTTTTGCTCGCCACTTGCATCACGGTAAGTGCGGTTGACGGCAACAGAAAAGCTACATACAGATGCACCGTTAGGCGTAGTGCGAAGTTCTGGGTCACGAGTTAGATTGCCAGTAATGATTGCTTTAGAAAAGCCACGCATTTTTTATTCTCCTTTTTCAGTGGTAGAAGCTTCTTCCTCTTTAGTGGCACGACGAGCGGCAAATTTAGCCTTGCGCTCATCAACGCGTACCAAGAGGTAGCGAAGGATCTCTTCGGTGATATTTAGGGTTGATGAGATTTTGAGTGGCGCATCAGCTGGAAGGCTGAGGTCGAGATAATAATAGACTGCAAAATCTTGGCCATTAATAGAATAAGCGAGGCGTTTTTTGCCGTCGTTTTCTTCTTTGGTGATTTTGCCGCCAGCAGATTCGACAGTTTTTCTGACCTTGTCGAGGGCGGGGTCGAGATTCATCTCCAAATCAGGGTGAATCAAGACTGTGAGTTCGTAGTCTTTCATAAAACTCCTTTGGTTAAAGCAGGGGCTGTTCTCCGTTTTCTCTCGGGTTGACACACCTGCTGAGCTAATATTAACGCATATTATAGCATAGTTTTAAGATAAATAAAAGTACTTTTATTTATTACAAACCTGCCATTTCGTCGAATTCTTCCATCGAGGTGATGAGAAGGTCGCGAGGTTTATTGCCGTTGACTGGGCCAACAACACCGATATCTTCGAGCCAGAAGCCAAGACCAGATACCCAACCATGACCCTTACTGAGGCGGCTTTGTAGGGCGCCTGTCGAGAATTTACCGTTGTTTAATGATATTTCGATAGCCTTACGAACTAATGGATCACCTGGATCAAAGGTGCGGCCGAGACCTTCCATATCGCCGCCGCCACCCCCCATGCCTTTGATGGCAACTTGTTGAGCGATAACTTCGTCATTATACTGTGGAGCGCGCTGCGCACGGAGGAAGTCAGTCACCTTTTTGATGTCGGCATCTGGCGTCCAGGCACCCTGGATACGTTCTGGACCATTAGATGTTTGCTCTGAGGCGAGAAGCATATCGCCCTGCCCTAGTAGTTTTTCGGCACCGGAAGAGTCAAGAATAATACGCGAATCCATAGAGCTAAGCACGCGGAAGGCGATACGAGAAGGAATGTTGCCTTTGATTAGGCCAGTAATAACCTTAACTACTGGCTTCTGAGTGGCCAACACGAGATGCATACCAGCAGCGCGTCCAAGTTGAGCAATACGAACGATTAGCGGCTCGAGCTCCTTAGAGGCTTGCATCATAAGGTCGGACATTTCGTCTATTACAATAACAATGTAAGGCATTTTGCCACTCTTAGGTTCATCGCCTTCTTTGTTATCTTTGGATGCCATCTTAGTATTGTAGGCGGTGATAGTTTTAACCCCGGCCTCTTCCATGATAGAATAACGGCGATCCATCTCTCCTGCAGCCCATTTCATAGCAGAGAGAGCTTTGCCCGTATCATTAATAATTGGAGTTAATAAGTGTGGGATATCCTTGTAGACTGCCATTTCTACACGTTTAGGATCAACAATGATTAAGCGCATATCTGATGGTGCATTACGATAAAGAAGCGACATAATCAATGTATTAGTCATGACGGATTTACCAGAGCCAGTGGTACCAGCGATAAGGAGGTGTCGCATGTCGGCGAGATCAGCAATGACTGGTTTGCCGGAGATATCTTTACCTACAGCAAAAGTAAGAGGAGCGGAATTATGTGTCCATTCTTCAGATTCGATAATACCACGAAGCGACACACCCTCGGCACGAATATTTGGAACTTCTACGCCGATTAATTGTGTGCCCGGAATAGGAGCCTCAATACGGACAGTCTTAGCAGAAAGCTTGTAGGCAAGCTCCTTGTCTCTCGCAGCAATCTTAGAAAGATTAACGCCACCAGGAGCTTTTAGAGTATACTGCGTGACACGTGGACCGATATTTGCGCCGTCCATCTCAACGTCTATGCCAAATTCGGCAAAAGTATTCTTAATAATGTAAGCGTTTTGTTGAACATTACCAGCATCGGCTGGGGATTGTTTTTTGGATAAAAGACTGGTAGAGGGCATTTTCCAATCTGGATCATCTACAACAACGAGAGCCTTTTCTTCGGTCTTGACTGGCTCTGCTTTAGCCTTGGCTGCATTTGCACGCGGTGAAGGCTCAATTGACCCCACACCAGAATTGACCTTGATTTCGAGTTGACCAAGTTTTTTATTCTTCTTTTCTTCTGGCTGATTGACCTTATCGCTGTGTTTAACTAAATTCTTTGTACCCTTAAAGAAGGTAACTGGCGAAAGCTGAAGAATAAAGGCCGTAGTGATAAAAATCAAAATAATGTAGATAAAGATTACAACTCCTTGACTTAAAACATTGGTAGCTAAAGTATTTAGCCATGTACCAATAACGCCGCCAGATTTCCAAATTGCCATAATACCTGCAATCCAAAGAACCATCAGAAAACTTGCGATATACACTGGAACAGCAATACGGTTATCGTCGGCACGAAGTTTTTTGATGCCGAGATAGACTAAGAGGATTGGGATAAAATAAGTAGCTACACCGAGACCACCAAAAACGAACTTATGTATTTCATTGAGAATGGTGCCACCTTGACCGAACCAGGTTACTACACAGAAAAGAGCAGCTGCGATCATTAGAATAGCAGCGATCTGACGCCAAAAACCACCAGGTAATTCGTGCTCGATAGGGGCTTCTTTTGTGCGCCTTTTGGTTTTTCTTGTTGATTTTCGCTTTCTCTTAGCCATACGGTAATTATAGCACACTTTAGAGAAAAGCACAAGAGGTATAGATATGGATGTGGCCCCGGTTTTCCGGGGCCACGCTTAATCGAGTTGAGCAGAGATAAGGTCGGAATTGAGAGTTTCAGCGAACTCATGGACTGTGTTCCATTTTTTGCTGCGAGAGCGTAAGGTACAAAGAAAGACCGTGAGATCTTCTACTTCCTCAGTGAGATAGCTGAGGTTCTCGTAGCCTGCCGCCTCCACAATGGAGATTTGCTGAAGCTCGGCCTTTTTTGTATAGTCGTCCAATCTAGCGCGAATCCTTGCGAGACGAGCCTCTACCCAATCTAAAGAGCCAATATCCATCGTTCCCCCTTTCTAATTCGTATTTATCGATGAATATTTTGCATATTATAGCACAAGACGTAAAGGTGTGTTAGTTTTGACTACCCTGGCTGATTGTGGTAGAATGTTAGTTATTGGACCGTCGCCAAGCGGTAAGGCACTGGGTTTTGGTCCCAGCATTCGCAGGTTCGAATCCTGCCGGTCCAGCCATTTTTGTTTCACAAAAAGTCAAAAAGCGAGGATT
>CAMNGP010000010.1 GCA_946538495.1 uncultured Candidatus Saccharibacteria bacterium | reverse complement strand
ACGGTCCCAATGCTGATATTACTACTCCAGCTGATATGACTACAAAGGGCTTATCGCTCTACGCAGTATGGGTACCAAATGCGGGTAATCTCCAATCTTGGTCTGGCTGCTCTACTCTAAACACTGGCGCTGTTACTGCCCTCACAGACCAAAGAGACAACAACACCTATGCCGTAGCTAAGCTAGCTGACGGTAACTGTTGGATGATAGAAAACCTCAGACTCGCCGATAAGACCACAGACAATACACCTATCGCAATAAGTTCTACTAATACTAACAGCCCTATTTCTACCTTCACACAATTAGGAGCCTCAGTAGATCCTACTTCCACCGCTTGGTGTACAACAAACAGTGTAGCCTGCAATGACCAGTCCATGCTCTTTTCTGGCAATACTACAAACCCGGTAAGTAATATGACCGCCAGTAATACATCTACCTCGGTATATTCTTACGGTAATTACTACAACTGGTATTCGGCTACAGCTGGTAGTGGTACGTATTCTAAAATGTCAGGCGTCACTAATGGCGATATCTGCCCATCTGGTTGGCACTTGCCATATGGTGGCGATGGCGCTGGCACTAAGGGTGGCAATACGTCTGGAGGATTCTATTATCTAAATTATAAACTTAATAATGACCAAATTATTACCGATGGAACTGCATCCAACAAATTACGTTCTTATCCGCAGAATTTTGTCTACTCTGGCTACGTTAATGGTGCGTCTATTAGCTATCGTAGTTCGCGCGGCTACTATTGGTCTTCTACGGCCAGCGCTAGTAACAGCGCCTACAATATGCACTTCCTCAGTAGTAGTGTTAGCACTATTACCAGTAGCCGCAATAAGTATGACGGTAGTATGGCTAGGTGTATGGTTACGGGTTCGTAGTTCGTCTTGTGAAGAGCCCCACGGAACATCTAGGATACTTGCGAAGCAAGTAGACTAGATAGCGGGTGAAATCCCTGACAGGATTTTGCCTGCCACTTTTGAGCCGGCACTGTCTGGCTCAAGGGAAAAGCTTTTCCACAGGATATGTGTTATAATGTTTATGACTAATAAGCCTTGGTGGGAAAGGAATGATAGATTCAATTGTTATCATCGCCCAGTCAAGTACCTTTGCTAATGTGGGGCTCAGAAGCTCACCTGATTATTGGTTTGGTACCGTGAACAGCAACAACAACAGCTACGACCTGAACTTCAACAGTAGCAACGTGAACCCGAGTATTAACAACAACAATAAGAACAGCGGCTTTATTACTGCAAGTAGTATGACCGATATACACTACTATAAAAGTTTACACTCTGGTGGAGTTTTTGCGTGAACTATAAATTTTCCGAGAAAATCAGCGTAGGCACAGGAAATTTTAGGGCTAAAACTTTGACTTCTTCACGAATTTTTGCGAATTCCTCCGAATAGGCGGCTCCAAGATCTTCTATTCCGTCTGCGTTGGCTTTTTGGCAGAGTTTAGCGACTTCCTCCATCCATTTGGCGATTTTTACCATCTCTGGCTCGCCCATACCACGCGTAGTGATGGCCGGAGTGCCAAGGCGAACGCCGCCTGGTTTAAAAGCGCCGCCGGTATCACCCGGGAGGGTGTTGGCGTTTAGAGTGAGCCCTACTAAATCTAGAGCCTTTTCATAGGTTTTACCGTCTATGCCGAAGCTATTCTTAATATCGATTAAGATTAAATGGTTATCGGTGCCGCCGCCTTGCAAGATAAATCCACGATTCATTAGTTCTTTAGCTAATGTTTTGGCATTTTTGACGATGTTTTTGGCATATTCTTTAAATTCTGGCTGCAAGGCCTCGCCAAAAGCTACGGCTTTAGCGGCGATTATGTGCTCTAAGGGGCCGCCCTGAGTACCTGGGAAGACGGCTTTGTCGATCAGAGTGGGGATATTTTCTAGAGATTTCTCCCAAATCTTTTTAAGAGGACTTTTGATTTTACCTTTTGAAAGAATCAATCCGCCACGTGGACCACGTAAAGTTTTATGTGTAGTGGTAGTGATTACGTTAAAGTCAAAATCTAGGGGGTTAGGATGGATGCCGGCGGCAATTAACCCAGCTACGTGTGCCATATCGGCCATTAAAAGAATTTCGTGTCCCCATTTGGCGGCGGCTTTATCTCGGATCTGGCTGACGCGTTTAAAATCAGGTATTTTCATAAAGGCGGAATAGCCAATTAAAATTAGTTTAATATCTTCTTTAAGGGCGAGCGACTCAATCTCTTCGTAATCTAAATCACCGTTTTTATCGGTATGATAGGGAACAAAATTGTAGATTTTAGCGGAGCGTGTAACGGGCGAGCCGTGGGTAAGATGGCCGCCATGGCCAAGATCCATGGCTAGGATTTTATCGCCTGGGTTGCACCAGGCAAAATACACCGCTTCGTTGGCGTTCGCGCCAGAGTGAGGCTGAACGTTGGCGTGATTGGCATGAAACAGTTTGCAAGCACGGGAAATTGCTAGGCGTTCGATGCGGTCTACGTTGGCCTGTCCTCCGTAATAGCGGTAGTTTGGCAGGATTTCTTCGGCAATTTTATCTTCGCTCCAAGAGGTGAGGCCCTCAAAATTTGGGTAGCCCTCGGAATATTTATTGGTTAGACATGAGCCCATAGCTTCTAGAACAGCTTTGGAGACGTAGTTTTCGCTAGGGATAAGCTCCAGGCCTTGGCTTTGGCGAGCCTCTTCTTGCTCAATTAAATCAAATACGATGTCTTTCATAATTTTCTCCTGTATATTATAATTTGAAAATTTAGATTGTCCTGTGAGCCTTCCTTTAAGACTATTTTATCATATTTAGATTTGTCGAATTTGGGGAAAAATACCGTGGCGCTAGGATCGGTGGCGCTAACTTCTGTGAGGTAAAGATTTTTGGCGTAGGGGAGAAATGCTTGATAAATCATGCCGCCACCAATGATAAAGATTTCTTCATCAGTGTCCTTGAATTCTGCGATAAATTGCTCTAAATCTTTAACGACTAAGTCTGGCCCTGTTAAGTCAACAGGGGAGATGACGATATTTTGGCGGTTTTGGAGTTTGCCTGGCAAAGAATTCCAGGTGTTTAGCCCCATAACTACTTTGTGACCTAAAGTGGTGTTTTTAAAGAACTCCATATCATCTTTAAGATGAAAAATTAGGCGGTTATTTTTGCCGATTTCTCTGTTTTTACCTATAGCTGCGATAATACTAAACATGTTTACTCCGTAACTGGCATCTTGATTACGCCAAGATGCTCATAATTTTCTAATTTGATATCTTTTAGCTTGCTAGAATTGTCGAAGGCGTAAAAATCGTGAATTTTGGGATTAAGCCAGAGTTTGGGTGCGGGCGGTAGGACATGGTCTTTTACGGCTTTTTTGTAGCGCGCAATTTGTTCTTGGATGCCGGGGATTTGGTTTTTATAGATGTGGGCGTCGTTGGTGACAAAAGTAAAAATTCCGGGACGGACGCCAATTACTTGAGCAATCATATGGCAGAGCGCCGCGTATTGGACTATATTGTATGGTAGCCCTAAGGGAACATCGGTGGAGCGGGAATTAACCAGGAGATTTAGGCGGTCGTTTATTATGTTCCATTCGGAATTCCAAACGCAAGATGGCAGGGCGGCGGTTTCTAGCCATTCGTTTTGCCAAAGCGAAATTACCATACGACGATTACCAGGGGTGGTTTTAAGGGCTTCTATTAAATTGCGCATTAGGTTGTATTTTTTGATAATCCAGCCGTAAGCGGTACCAATGGTATGGGCAAAATTTTCTGGCGGTAGATTAGGGTGATTTTTGGCGTAGATTTGGTTAATATTACGCCCCTGATAGTTGCCGTTTTTATCTATCTCCCATTCGTCCCAAATGTGGACATTGCGGTCTTTAAGCCAGCGGACGTCGTTGGAGGCTACTTGATAGATCCAAAGAATTTCTAAAATTGCGGATTTATAGCCAACTTTTTTAGAGGTAAGAATTGGGAATTTTTGGGATAAATCAAATTGTAAGATTTGATGTGGCAAACGAATAGTCTCGGCGGCAGAATTAGCTTGGGCGGAATGATTAGGAATTGCCGCTAGGGAAGCAGAGCTTCTCTTATCTGTTGGGCTGTAATTAGTAATAGACTCACCGGATTCCAGGATTTTTTGGCAGAGATTAATGTATTGCTTATCAAAACTATTCATTTTGGCCTCCTGTTTAATTATAACATACCCACCTATATTAGCTTAAGAATAATATTGACAAAAATGCAATTCCGTGCTATAATTAAGGCATAATTTGGTCATAAATGGGAGTTACGTGATGAAACGCCTTTTTTTGTTACTAATTATTTGTTTAACAGAGGTGATGATTAATCCTAATTATCTTGTAGCCGATAAGGTTATTCTTGGTGCGGCGCCTGATTTTAATGCGGTAGAAACTGTTATCGAAAAGCCAGCAGTAAAAAGCGCTCCGGTGGTATCTGATGGTACTAGGCTAGCTAGTGCCGTATCAGTTAACTCTGCTCCAGTTGCGCACGCCAACGTTACCCCGCAAAATGCGATTTTAATTAGTGGCAAGACTATTCAAATTGAGCAGTCTGGTAATACTAATTATGTTTCTAATTATAATGCCAATCGTTACGGAGAGAAATTTATTTATGGACATAATTCCGCTAATATTTTTGGCGTGATTTATGGAGCTTATGCAGGACAGAATTTTACGGTTTATAAGGGTGGAATCATGCATAATTATGTGGTTTCTAAAGTGGTGGTTTACGAAAAAAATGAAGCCAATGGGCTTTTGCAATTAAATGGTAAGGGTAACTATATGGGTGCGGTTTCTAATGCAATTGAAAAATCTATTGATCCTGTAACTGGACAGGTAAGCACCAAGCCTTATAGTTTAGCGTTGATGACTTGCTATGGCACGATGCTAGGCGGTGGTAGAGCTACACATAGGTTGGTGGTGTTTGCGAACGAAGTGTAGGAGGGTGCTGGCATTATTTTTGGTAGACTTGCTTCGCAAGCCTTCCACAGGGCGTCACCTCAAAAAATCCAAAGCTAGCTTTGGATTTTTAATCGGTTCCTACTGTGGTGGAGTGTAGGAGGCTACAAGTATCCTCCGGCCATTCCTAAAAAATAAAAATATGAGAGCAAGCTCTCATCTTTTTATTTTTGGTGGAGTGTAGGAGGCTCGAACTCCTCACCTCTTCCATGCCATGGAAGCGCTCTACCAAATGAGCTAACACCCCGTGTTTTTATTTTATCACAAATTTGATATAATGAAAAGAGATGATTAGGACAGGTAAAAAATTCAGTAAGCCAGAGATGTCTCGTGTTGTGAATGGCGACATTGAGATTTCTGGTGTCCAAGAAAAACCGCCAAAAATTCGTATTGATACAATGATGGTCGGTATTTATAAGAGCTATAATCGTTCTACTCTGCAAAAGTTTATTCAAAATGGATTTGTGTCTGTGGATGGCGTTTTGGTTAAAAAACCAAATCAGCGTTTTGAAGAAGGTGTAAAAATTGAGCTGAAGATTCCTGAAGAATTAAAGAATTCTGATGTTAAGCCCAAGACCATCTACGAAGACGATAATGTCCTTGTAGTTAATAAGCCGGCTGGACTTTTGTCGGAGGCGAAGGGCGAGTATTGTCCAGAGCGTACTTTGGCGGATTTTGGCTTAATTTGTCATCGCTTGGATCGCGATACTTCTGGGGTAATGATTCTTGCCAAAAACGAGGAAACTCAAAGAATGCTAAAGAAACAATTCCAGGATCGCAAAGTGCACAAAACATATTATGCCGTTGTGCCAGGTAAGTTAAAGTACCCTGAGGCAAGGATTGATTTGCCAATGGTTCGAGACCTGAAGCGCCCTACGACTTTTAGGGTTGATGCAAATGGTAAAGAAGCTGAAACTTTTTACAAGGTCGTAAAATCAAATGACAAATACTCTTTGGTGGAGTTAAAGCCGACGTCTGGGCGGACACATCAATTAAGAGTACATATGAAGTATCTTGGTCATCCGATAGTGGGGGATAAGGTGTATGATGGGGAAAAGTTTAAGCGACTGCTTCTTCATGCCAAGGAACTCGAGATAACTTTGCCGGGTGGCGTGCGTAAAACTTTTACGGCCGATTTGCCACAGGAATTTTTGGATGTTTTTTGAAAATTTGGACGATATTTCTCGAATTGCTACCAAAAATGGCGCAACTGTTTTTGTAATTCCCGATGATATCGAATTTAGTATTAAGCGGGCTATGGTTTTAGAGCCTGAAGTTAAGACAAATATAACAATTGAACAGGTACGTCAAGTAATTAGCCATTTAGGTGTCAAACAATCATCTGAACAATTTGTTGTGATACGCCCAGCAGATTTACTTAATGAGGAGGCTGCAAACGCGCTCTTGAAAAATCTTGAGGAGCCTAGGCAAATGGTTCATTTTGTTTTACTTACAGAGAATCCTTCAAAATTGTTACCTACGATACTCAGTCGCGCGCCAGTATATCGTTTGAAGGACAAAGTTGATTTTTTGAATCTTAGGGAGCGTGATGAACGCATAAAGACTTTTGCAAAAAGATTATTGGTGTCCAAAGGTGCAGATTTAACGAAGTTAGCTGAAGAAATCTCTAAAGAGAAAAAACAGCCTAGAAAATTTGCATTAGATATTATTGGAACTGCGATAGAAATGCTTTACAAGACATATTTTATTAACAACCAAAAGGCATTTGTCGCAAAAATACCAAAGTTCTTGGCTGCGTATGACAATGTAGCCCGAAATGGGCATATTAAACTACACTTGGTGGCCGATTTGTGTTAAAATAAAAGCATGATTGCAATTTTTGTAATTTTAGTTTTTGTGCTGTATCTAGATTTTTTCTTCCCGTTGCAGCTCAAGGAGGAAAAGAAAGAAGAAGAGACCTCTATTAAATATAAGACTCAAATGAAAAAATTGTGGCAAGTGGCGCAGACTGCAATGAAAGAGCGCAAGCCGTTCCGAGCCGAAAAAGCTTTACTTACGATATTAAAGTTTGATGAAAAAAACGCTGCCGCATATAACAGGTTGGGGATTTTATATGCAAAGGGGCAGAAATTTGATGAGGCGGTTGAATGTTTTGAAATAGCTCAATCGCTTGATAGTAATCCCGCTTCTATTCATAATGTCGGTTTGATTTACTTGGAAACTGGTGCTTATGAAAAAGCAGCGATGGCTTTTAGCCAGGCTATAGAGCTAGAAGGTGATGTGCCTGCTAGGTATATTGCGCTCGCTAAGGCGGAAGAAAAACTTGGCAACCCCAAGAAGGCGGTCGAAGCACTGGAGAATGCCTACGAATTGGACCCAAATGTCGCAACCCTTCGCCAAATACTAGCTATATATGAAGGTTCTGGCAACGTTGAAGCGGCTACGGCTACGACGGCTCGCATTGAGGCTCAGGTGATAAAAGATAACGAAGCAAAGAAACGTAAAAAGAGAACCACAAAACGTCTTGTTGCGAGGCCTTCGCGTGTGGCTACCAGGAGAACTACTGGCGCAAATGGCAAAACGGTAGCGCGATCTAGCAAAATCACCGGAGCGGCACCCAGAGTTATAAAGACTCACGTCGGTAGAAAACGCATTTAGTTATTTGCTTTTTTGCTTGCTTTTGGTATAATAGGATTGTTGCTGGAGTCGTCTAGTGGCAATGACAAGAGACTGTAAATCTCTCGCTTTCGGGCTTCGTAGGTTCGAGTCCTACCTCCAGCACCAAAATTTAAAATTTTACTGAATAATACGGACTCGTTTTTCAAATCGAGTCCTATCTCCAGCACCACGTTTTGACAAACGTGTTGAAAAAGCGGGACATCGGTTCTCGCTTCGATCGAAGCGAGTCCTACCTCCAGCACCAGTGCCTTCTTAGCTCAGTTGGTAGAGCGCATCCATGGTAAGGATGAGGTCACCAGTTCAAACCTGGTAGAAGGCTCCATTTTTTATTGTTTAGTTTTTTATTGTGTGATCTGGGTCTTGCTCGAGATGATGGTGGTGGTGTTTAGAAAGGTGTGGAAATATAAATTCTAACCCGATTTTAACAATAATTAGAGCTATCAGGATACTGACGTATGATTCGATATTGACATGCCATATTAAATATATAATGGCTGAGAAAAGCACTGCCACGGAAATCCATGTATCATTCATTGTTTCTGCTGCGGAGGCAATTAAGACACTTGAATTGATTGTTTTTCCTGTATTCTTTAGATATCTAGCAAGTAGGTATTTCGTGGCCGTGGATACGACGAGTACAATAATGACCGGAAAAGAATAATCAACTTCTTCTGGTGTAATAATATTTTTAATAGATAGAACGATGATTTCTATTCCTATGGCTACAATTATTAACGCAATTACGATTGTGGTGATGCGTTCGATTTTGACTCTATAATTTGAAAACTTTCGATTAATGGCTAATTTTTCACTAATTATTATTAAAAAGCCCGAAATAGAATCAGTCAAACTATGGATTGCGTCAGAAGCGATGGCTAGAGAATTAGATAAAGCCCCAACGATTATGTTGAATATCGCCAGTAAGAAATTTATCAGTATGAATAAATAGCCTGATTTTACGATGGTTTGAGAGCGACCTTTTTTCATAGTTTAATTTTAACATATTTGTTGTTATAATGGTGGGAACAGAAAGGAGTAAAAATGTTTGATTTAAATGGTCAGGTTGCGGTAGTCACGGGTGCGTCTTCTGGGTTGGGTCAGCAAATGGCGCTAGCTTTAGCACGGCGAGGTGCAAGTTTAGCAATTTTGGCAAGGCGAAGTGAAAAACTAGAGGAATTTAAGCCAAAGCTTATTGATGCTGGCTCACCAAAAGTTGTAGCATATAAATGCGATGTTACTGATACTAAAAACATTAACGATGTGGCGAACTTCGTTGAGACTGAATTTGGTAAAGTTGATATTCTGTTAAACTGTGCTGGTTCTTCAAAGGACAAGGGCGTGCTTGACATGACGGATGAGGAATGGGATTTTACGATTGCGACCGATGAAACGAGCGTTTTTAAGATGACTCGTGCGTTTGCTGCTATCATGAAGAAGAACCATTACGGCAGGATTATCAATATTGCTTCGATGTATGGTTTAGTTGGAAACACTGAGATTCATACGGTTGCATACCATACAAGTAAAGGTGCAGTTGTTAATTTTACGCGTGCAGTTGCCGCTGAACTTGCCATGGATGGCATTACGTGTAACGCGATTTGTCCAGGTTATTTTGAGACAGAATTAACAGAGAATGTATTAAATACTGAGAAGTTTCAACAGTTCGCCAAAACGCATGTTCCAATGCAGCGTTATGGTAAGCCTGGAGAATTGGATGCCGCTGCGGTATTCTTGGCTTCGAAAGAGTCGTCTTACGTGACTGGTTTAATAATGCCAGTGGACGGTGGTTATACAGCAATATAATAAAGGAGGATTTTATGAAAACTAAATATGCTGGCACTAAAACCGAAAAGAACTTAGAGGTGGCTTTTGCGGGAGAAAGTCAGGCGCGCAATAAGTATGATTTTTTTGCGTCGCAAGCAAAAAAAGATGGTTTTGAACAAATTGCGGCAATTTTTGCCGAAACAGCTTTAAATGAAAAAGAACATGCAAAAATGTGGTATAAGGAGCTCCATGGTGGCTCGGTCGAACCGACTGATATCAATTTGGAGGCGGCTGCTGATGGTGAGAACTATGAATGGACCGATATGTATAAGGGTTTTGCTGAAACTGCACGTGAAGAAGGTTTTGATGAATTGGCAGAAAAATTTGAGGGTGTGGCGAAGATTGAAAAGTCCCATGAAGAAAGATATCGCAAATTGCTGAAAAACGTAAAAGATAAAAAGGTCTTTTCGCGAGATGGAGATGCGATTTGGGTTTGTCGTAATTGTGGTCATATTGTAATTGGTAAAGAAGCGCCTGAAGTTTGCCCAGTTTGTAATCATCCACAAGCCTACTTTGAAATAAAGGCTGAAAATTATTAAAAAATATCGGTATGTGGTATAATATACTGCATACCAGATGCCGACTTAGCTCAGCTGGTAGAGCAACGGTTTTGTAAACCGTAGGTCGTCGGTTCAAGCCCGACAGTCGGCTCCACGAGTAAAAAAAATCGGACGCTTGCGTTC
>CAMNGP010000009.1 GCA_946538495.1 uncultured Candidatus Saccharibacteria bacterium | reverse complement strand
GGGTTCAGAACGTCGTGAGACAGTTCGGTTTATATCCGGCATGATCGTTAGGAATCTTGAGGAGATCTGTCTCTAGTACGAGAGGACCGAGATGGACGAACTTCTAGTGTGCCGGTTGTGGTCACCTACTGCATCGCCGGGTAGCTATGTTCGGAAGAGATAAGCGCTGAAAGCATATTAAGCGCGAAGCCCACTCCAAGATAAGGATTCCCAAGGAGACTCCTAATAGATGATTAGGTTGATAGGCGCAAGGTGGAAGTATGGTAACATATGGAGCCGAAGCGTACTAATAGGTCCATCGCCTTTTTATGTTCTAGGTTTTCTACGTGACATGTCGCGGCGGAAGCCTAGGAGACTTAGCTAGCAACCGATGTTGGATTTCAACATCGTGCGTCATTAAAATCTTTGTTCACCTTATGGACATCAATAGTAGTAATAGTGACGCTATTATTACAAATTGGTGCCCATAGCGCTGGGGAAATACCTGTTCCCATTCCGAACACAGAAGTCAAGCCCAGTAGCGCCGATTATACTGCATCAGCGGGAAACTAGGAAGGTGCCAAATTATAAGAAATCACTCCGAAAGGAGTGATTTTTTGTCTGATTATTCGGTTAAATAGAACAGGTCAGTCTAACAACTGACCTGTTCTGACAGAAGAGTGCATGCCTATTCTTCGCTAGCTTCTTCGACAGCGGAGAGTAACGCATCTTCAACGTTTTGTTTCTTCTTTTTAGGCGTAGACTTAGTCAAAACAATATCGATATCGTATCCTGTGAGTTTGGAAGCAAGGCGTACGTTTTGGCCTTGTTTGCCGATGGCGATGGATTGCTGGTCGTCGGAGACGTGGACCTTTGCTTTTTTACCATCAATATCTACTTTGATGATTTCGGCAGGACTTAATGCCTCGCGAATATACTCTGAAGCGTTGTCGCTCCAGTTGATGACGTCGATTTTTTCTTTTTCGCCTATTTCGTTCATGACGGCTTGTACACGGATGCCGCGACCACCCACAAAGGTGCCAACAGGGTCGATACCTGGAACGGTGGACATAACGGCAATCTTGGTGCGGCGACCAGCTTCGCGAGCGATGCCGCGAATTTCAACGGTGCCGTTTTCGAGCTCAGGAACTTCTTGACGAAAGAGATATTCGACGAATTCTGCACATCCACGCGAAAGAATGAGCTGGGCTCCGCGTTCGCCGTGTTCGATATTCTTGATATAAACCTTAATACGGCTGCTGACGCTATAATATTCACCATCGATTTGTTCGGAGCGAGGCATAATACCGGTTGCGCGGCCGAGATCGATGCGGACTAGCTTTGGCTCGACGCGCGATACGGTGCCGGTAACTATAGTGCCAACTTTGTCCTCAAATGCACTAAGGACAGCGTCGTTTTCGGCTTCGCGTAAGCGTTGAACAACGACTTGCTTGGCGGTTTGTGCTGCGACGCGGCCAAAAGTAGTAACTTTGTATTTTTCTTCGATAATATCGCCGAGCTTGGCATTCTTGCCAGCTTTATCTAGCGGAATTTCGGTGGAAGGATTATATCCTACACCTTCTTCGATGACTTCGCGTGAAACGAAAACATCTGCTTCGCCAGTTTTGGTGTTAAGTACGGCGCGGACGTTCATGTCGCGATCACCGTTGTCCTTGCGCCAAGCGGCAGCAATGGCTTGTTCGATAACGTTTAGGACAGTTTCTTTAGGTAGTCCTTTTTCTTCAGCAATGATGTCGACCATTTGGGACATTTGTTTGAGATCTAAACTCTCCATATCTTCCTTTCCTTTAAAAAACCGCCCCTATTTCAAGAGTCGGTCAAATCTGTATAGTATTATTATATCAAATAACTTGCATGAAGGCAAGAGTTTTGATATAATAGAGGTACTGTTTAAATACTTGCAATAAAAAAGGAAAATATGAATTTAAAGGAAGAAGAACGTCGTGCGCGACTTTTAAAATCTAGAGCGGAAAGATTGCCTGATATCAAAAAGCAGTTTGAGGAAGCTCAAAATCGTAATTTTAATTCTAATTTTGCTCCTGGTGGCAAAGACGCGAAACTTGTAAAAACCAAGAAGGTTGCCGCCAAAAAGACTGTTACCCCAAAAGAAACGACAAAATCTAAGGCCAAAGTTGAGGCGGAAAAGCGTAAGGTTAATTTGTCAGTTAGCGCGAAAAAGGGCGAAATGGTGCATCATCAGAGAATGCTTTCTCAGGACGTTAATGCTCAAGCAACTCAGCATATTATTGGTTTGCCAGTAAATAAGTCGCGTTACAATGGCTATAATGGTACGCAAGTTACTAATGCACAACTCAAGTCTGCAAGGCCAGACCCAGAGTCTGTGCGCATTATTCCGATTGGCGGGGTAGGTGAGTTTGGCATTGGTAAAAACATGACTTTAATTGAGTATAAGTCTGAGATAATTGTGGTAGATATGGGCGTATTGTTTGCTGGAGAAGATTACCCTGGCGTGAATTATATGATTCCTGACATTAAATATCTCGAAGACAATATGACTAAGGTTAAGGCAATTTGCTTTACACATGCTCATCTTGACCATATCGGTGCATGTAGACATTTGTTGCCTAAATTTGGCAATCTGGTGCCAATTTATGGGACAGATTTTACAATTGGGATGATCAAAAAGCAATTAAGCGAACTAGATGATGAACCAGATTTGAATTATCAAATAGTAAATCCACTTAAGCATGAAAAGTTCCAGGTAAGTGAGCATATGTCTGTAGAGTTTATTCATACTTTGCACTCGATTCCTGGCAATACGGCAATAGTAGTGCGTACGCCAAATGGTGTGATTTATTTATCTGGTGACTGGCGTCACGAAGAGAACCCGATGGGTGTACAGACAGATTATGAAAGGATTGACGAAATCGTTGCTAAGGAAGGAATCGATTTGATGCTGAACGAGTCTACGAATATTGACTCTCCTGGGCGACATCCGCATTCTGAATATGATGTGGGCGAAAACTTGGGGCGAGTAATGGACCATTATGTGAATGGTAGGGTGATTATTTCGTGTTTTTCGTCACAGATTTTAAGGATTGAATTGATTTTGAAGGAGGCGGCTAAAAGGGGGCGTAAGGTAGCATTTAGCGGTTTTTCGATGATCAACAACTTAGAAGTAGCATTACGCGCAAAGTCGATTAAGGTGCCAAAAGATACGATTGTAAAAATGGAAGATATCATTAAACTTCCGGATGAAAAAGTTTGTATCGTATGTACTGGTTCGCAAGGGGAATTAAATGCCGTGCTTAACCGAATGGTGACGGGTGCGCATAAATATATTAAGATTAAATCTACTGACACAATTGTGTTTTCTTCGAATCCAATTCCAGGGAACGAACCACATGTGGTGAACACCGTGGACGGATTATTGCGCGAGGGTGCACAGGTGATTCAAAATGGTAAAACTCATTTGACTAATATTGGACCTTTGCACTTGTCGGGCCATGCTTATTTTGAAGACCACGTAGAATTTGTGACTAGGCTAAAGCCTACTAATTATATGCCGTATCACGGTGAATTTTACATGCTTGAGCATAATGCAGAAATGGCGGAGAATGTAATCGGCATACCAAGAGACAGAATTTTGCTTTGTGACGATGGTGACATAGTAGAGCTTACCCAAGACAAGAGAATTCGTAAAGCTGGCAGAATTGAGGCTGGTAATAAGTTATACGATGATGCAGATCAATTGGTGCACGAGGCAGTAGTAAAAGATAGAATTCATATTTCGCGCGAAGGGATTTTTGTAATTGTATTGACGCTTTCGAAAAAGACGGGACATTTAATGAAGACGCCAGACATCGTATCGCGTGCGTTTATCTATTTGGATAATTCTGAAGAATTAATCGGCAAGATACGTCATTATTTGCGTCAGAAGACGGATAAGTCGATTTCTACTGACCCAGAGATGAAAGTTTTGAAAGAAGAGATTAAGGAAGACATTACGCATATTTTGTTTGATGCAACGGGCCATACTCCAATTGTGATACCAGTAATCAATAAGGTATAAAAAATTAGATTTCACGTGATATAATTGGGAAAAAGGAGGTTTTAGATGGACGGTAATAGTTTTGAGATGGACCCACTTTCTAGGGAAAGTGTATCAGGGGAGCGGGTTTTGCCTCCAGGCCAAGATTTTAATGAATCTTTAAAGGACAGTGTGCCACCATTTTCGGGATTCGGGTCTGGCGAAAAGAACGGTGAAAACGATAGTACGGCAACCGAATATAACGAAGGGTTAGCGGATGCATCTGCTATTATTAATTATGGAATAGATGCGGCAGTGCGTGAAGAAGGCGAAAATGATGCGGCCGCCATACAAAAAGTAATAAATGTGCTTAGGGACTTTGATGTTTCTAATTCTGAAAATCCAATAAGAGATTTGTTTAGGAGTTTGGGGGTTGAGTCAAGAGAAGAAATGAGCGAAGTGAGAGATGAGGCTGACGCATCGGCTCCTGCAGAATTGGAATTAAGGACACAGTATAGCATGCCGAAAACTGACGAAAGATCTAGGGAGGGCGCAATTGCGGCGATTGAATCGATGAAGGAATTGATTGCAGAGGTTGAAGGTGCGAGCCCAATATACGAGGATTTGCGACAGGGTGCGAGGGCTGCTGGAATGGGAGTTTTTGAATATGCGGTTAAGAATAGTGATACGCGAAGTTTGACCGAATTATTTAAGGTTTTAGCTGAGCAAAAGGAGAATACTCGCGAAGTTATTGGAAAAGACGAAGACAAAAAGGACGAAATTAAAGATTTAGATAAAACTGAAGAAGAAAAAAATAAAGAGGAGCCTGCTAGGGGAGAGCTCACCAAAGAAGAATCTGTTGAAGAAGATTCGATTGAAGAAGAGCCAGAAGGGATTGAGAAAAGAATCGAAGAATGGGCTGAAGGGGAGATAGGACAGGAAGAAGAGCTAAAACAAAAAGCTGAACAGGAGAAGAAAGATAATTATGAAGAAAATGTATGATGTAATAATTGTTGGTGCGGGAATTGCTGGACTAACGGCAGCGGTTTATTTGAGGCGTGCTGGCAAAGAAGTCTTGTTATTAGAATCTAATATTTGCGGCGGTCAGATTGTGAATAACTATAGCGTAGAGAACTGGCCTGGTGAGATTAAAATATCAGGCGTTGACTTAATGGAAAAAGTCCACAAACAGGCGGTTAAATTGGGCGCAGAAGTGAAATTTGAAAAAGTTAAGAACGTCGAGAAAAAAGATTATGAATTTGTGACAATTACCGACGAAAATGATTATAGTTCGAGAACGGTGATATTGGCGACTGGTGCGGAGAGCAGGAAATTAGGAATACCGGGCGAAGAAGAATTTGCTGGACGAGGTGTTTCGTATTGTGCGACTTGCGATGGCGCTTTGTATAAAAATAAAACAGTGGCGATGATTGGCGGAGGAAATACGGCGTTAGAGGGGGCTTTGTATTTGGCGGATATCGCAAAGAAGGTTTATTTGGTGCATTTATATGATCAGTTTAAGGGTGACGCTATAACGGTAGAAAAACTAAGAAAGAAGAAAAATGTAGAATTTGTATTGGGATATGCGTCGAAAGAGATTAATGGGGGCGATGCTGTAAAAAGTCTAGTGCTCGTACCCAGCGGCAAGGTTAAGGGGGTGACGGATGAGAAAAGCTTGTCTTTAGATGGAGTGTTCGTGGCGATTGGGCAGGTACCAACTACGAAAGGCTTTGATGGTTTGGTGGAGCTGGATGAATATGGCTATATCGTGGCTGGAGAGGACTGTGTTACTTCTTGTGAAGGTGTGTTTGTGGCGGGTGATTGCCGCACAAAAACTACAAGACAATTGGTAACGGCGGCGGCGGATGGCGCTACGGCGGCAGAGGCGGTAAATCGTTTTCTAAATAGTCAGGGTGAGATAACTTCTATAGATATCTGAATATAAATTATAGACAAAGTATGGTATAATAATAGAGTGCCCGAGTGGCGGAATTGGTATACGCGTTCGACTTAAAATCGAATGGAGAAATCCGTATGGGTTCAAGTCCCATCTCGGGCACCATGTGTTTGGTAGTACATGAAAGACGGGATGCCGCCTTACCTTAAGCACCGTTTATGGGTGCTTTATTTATATTCCCAACCAATTGATTGGTAAAAATCCATGGCGGTGGGGAGATTGAGGTTTTTAAGAGTAAGATTGGTGAGCTCGTCAATCATGATGATGGAAAAAAGAGTGATGGAAAGAGTTAGAAATGAGCGTTTGCTCATTTTTTGTGAAAGATGAATACAGAATGGTAAGACTACGTACATTAAGAGTAGTGACGCGAGGCCAAATGCTGTGACACTGAGAAGACAAACGAAGCCACCGATGTTACCAAAGTTCCATGGTTGGTTGTTGTAGTCCCAATAGCGTGTGCCATTACCAATAGTATAAACTAACCACCCAGCGATTAGCTCTAGTGTGCCAGTGGTGATGGCGGATAGTAAGAAGACTACCCATGGATAGCGCCTGAATTTATAGGTGATGGGAATGACGAATAGGGCACCAAAGGCGTAAATATTCATCCATGGTAATATATTGCCGCCCTGCATGTACCATTTTTCACAACCTTCATTGATGAAGGTAAACACGAATTCATATAGCCAGCCAAAAGTGCCGGCGATGACAAAAATTAAAAGCGTAATGCCGATTTTTTGATAGGTTTGCAATTTGACTTTACCTTTGAGATAGTCATGAAACATTTTGGAATAAGAAACTTTTCTTGCCATTTTCTTGATTATAGCATAAGTATTTCCAAAAACAACGGCCCCCAACTTATGCGATTTGCAAAAGTTGAGGGCCAGGAGTTATTTGCCTTTAGGCGTTGCTTTTAGGCGATGCTCAAATGCTTGCGGAGGTCTGCCCACCATTTCTGGTTGGCCTGAGGGACCTCGCCGTGTGAGAATGGTACAAAGAAATCTTTTTCTTTGAAACCACACCCTTTGAGGGTTGCGACACTCTGTGGAGTGTAGTGCGTGACGAAGAACTCGCCGTTTTGATCGATATATGCGATCGTGATCGGCAGGCCCTTCCTGTTCGTGCCAATGCTGAAGGCACACTGACCAGCACGGTCGATGGTTTCGCTCATGTTGAGCTTACCAACCTTTCCGTTCGGCCAAAGGACTTTTGTTCCGACGACTACATGTAGGCTGTATTTTTTTAGGTCCTCTAGTTGCATTTTTTGCCTCCTAGACATTGGCCACGGCCTATTCCGTGACTCGGTATAATCGCTGTAATTAGTGACCATGCCGAGTTACGGAATGCGCGAAAAAGCAAATAAATAAAGGTACAACCCTTCCAGAGGGTGTCATATTATTATACTATCAGAGGCGGAATATGTCAATAGTGGGCTGGAGGTCACTTTGATATAATATAGATATGCAAAAATGCTATATTGCAATTGATTTAAAGTCGTTTTATGCTTCGGTAGAGTGTGTGGAGAGGGGTTTGGATCCATTGAAGGCAAAACTGGTGGTGGCCGATGAGACTCGCACTGACAAGACGATTTGTTTGGCTGTGTCGCCCGCGTTGAAGGCACTAGGGATTCCAGGGAGAGCAAGATTGTATGAGGTAAAACAAAAAGCGAGAGATTTTATCATAGCAAAGCCAAGAATGGCTTATTATATTAGTTATAGTACGAGAGTATATAATATATATCTAAAATATATTGCTGAAGAAGATATGCATGTTTATTCGATTGACGAAGTGTTTATTGATGCAACGCCGTATCTTAAAACTTATAATTGTACTGCTCGAGGTTTAGCGGAGAAAATTATTAAAGACGTATTAAAAGAAACTGGCGTGACGGCGACGGCGGGGATTGGTACAAATATGTATCTTGCAAAGGTAGCGATGGACATTATAGCAAAGCATGTTAAGCCAGATAAGGATGGAGTAAGAATAGCTGAGCTGGATGAAATGAGTTATCGACAAAAACTGTGGACTCACAGGCCCTTGACGGATTTTTGGCGTGTAGGAAAGGGCTACGCAAAAAGACTTGAATCTGTGGGGTTATATACAATGGGCGATGTTGCGTTGTGTTCGGAAAAAGACGAAGATTTTCTGTATAAAATGTTTGGTATAAATGCTGAATTATTAATTGATCATGCTTGGGGTTGGGAGCCATGTGAGATAACGGATATTCGAAATTATCGGCCGAAGAGTAATTCGTTTTCGTCGGGACAGGTTCTAAAGGAGCCATATAGTTTTGATAAGGCAAAAATTGTGGCGCTAGAAATGGCGGATGATGTAGCACTAAATTTATTGAGAAAAAAACTTGTTACAGACCAAGTAATATTGACGGTGGGATACGATAGGGCGAGTTTGCCAAACTATAACGGCGAGACAAAATTAGATTTTTATGGAAGAGAGGTGCCAAAGCATGCACATGGGACTTATAATTTAGGAAGATATACATGTTCTTCGATTGCACTAAATAGGGCGGTTGTTGATTTATTTGAGGATAAGGTTAATCGAGATTTGTTAATACGTAGAATCACAATTGACGTGAATCATGTGAAGCGAGAAGAAGACGTAAAAAAAGAATTAAGGCAAGCGAGTTTATTTGATGAACAAAAAGACGATACTAAGGAAAAACGTGCTAATGAGGCGATATTGGCTATTAAAAAGCGATATGGCAAAAACGCAATATTAAAAGGTATAAATTTTGAGGATGGGGCTACAGGGCGAGAAAGAAATGCGCAAATAGGGGGACATAGAGCATGAAATATAGCGAAATCATAAAACATCCGCATTATGAGCCCAAAAACCATCCAAGAATGTCG
Organism: uncultured Candidatus Saccharibacteria bacterium; assembly: GCA_946538495.1. Taxonomy (GTDB): domain Bacteria; phylum Patescibacteriota; class Saccharimonadia; order Saccharimonadales; family Saccharimonadaceae; genus Nanosyncoccus. The sequence goes on along the minus strand of CAMNGP010000009.1, from coordinate 11,142 downwards.
CGCGAGATGCGAGCGGGTCAATTTGCGCCATATGCGGCGCTAGCTGGGCATGCTGGTGCAATTCGGCGGACGGCAAAATTTGCAGAGCTGAGGAGCCAGCGAATTATTGAAACAAACATGGACGATGAGAGATTTGATATAATTGAATCATGAATATTTTGTACTGTGGCGATAAAGGGATTATGTGTGGGACACTAGTATCTATTTTGTCGCTTTTGATGCGAGGTAGTAGGGATAATATATATAATATATATATACTGACTGTTGATTATAAGGAAGTAAAGCCTTTTGATAAAGATGCGGCAAAATTTCTAGATAATTTGGTAAAAAAATACAACAAAAAAAGTTTTGTGCGCTTAATTGACGCTACGGATGTATTTGTAAAAAACCTACCAGAAAAAAACATGGGTTCTTATTTTACACCGTGTGCGATGTTGAGGTTGTATGCTGATAAAATTGAGGAATTGGCAAAATTGGAGCGACTTTTGTATTTGGATTATGATGTGGTGGCTCGGAAAGATATTGCAGAGTTTTATCATACATCTTTTGATGGGGCTGAGGTAGTTGGAGTTTTAGACATATATGGTAAGAATTTTTACCATTATCATGGATTGTTCAATTTTGATTATATGAATTCTGGAGTGATGTTATTTAATATGCCAGAATGTATAAAATCAAAAATGTTCGATCGGGCGGTTGAAATGTGTAAAAGGAAAAAAATGATGTTGGTGGATCAGGCGGCTCTAAATAAATGCATTAGGCGGCGTAAGATTATGCCAAGGAAGTATAATGAGCAAGCAGAAAGACCAAAAGAAGACACGGTTTTGCATCATTTTAGTAATAATTTTAAGTTTTGGCCGTATTTTAGGGTGCAAAAGGTCAAGCCGTTTGAGGTTGATAAAATACATAACATTCTGAAAATTACGGAATATGATGATATTTTGAATGAATACACTAAGTTGAGAGACAGTTTATAATACGAACACCCTTTTTCGGATACGCTCAAGGGCGCTCGCCCAGGCTTATGGTCCTCGAAGGGGTGTTCGTGTTATAATATGACTATGCCTAAGGCTGAATTATTCCAAAAAGATATCCCGAAATCTGAACGCGTGTTTTATTATGCGTCAGAAGAGGATGATCCGATCAAAACCGATGAGCAGGAAAAGAAAGTAGAAGTTGGGTTGCCAAAGGATTACGAGTTTATCCCTAAGAATATTTTTGTGAGAATGTATTCCTCGGTACTATATCGGGTTTTTTGGATTTTTGGGCAGTGGTATGAGCGACGCTATTGGCAAGCAAAGTTTTATGGTCGCGAAAAGTTGAAGGAAGCTTGCGGTAAAGGATATGTTATTTATGCAAATCATACTAATCCGTTTCATGATGTGTTTGGGCCTGCTATAGCGGCAAATTGCCGGATTTTTACGATTATTAGTCCTGTGAATTTGAAGGTGCCGGGGATTGGGAAGTTTTTGCCTTTGATTGGTGGATTGCCTTTGGGAAAGACCAAAGAAGAAAAGCAGGCATTTAATGAAGCGGTTGATACGAGGTTAAGGCAAAAGAAATGCTTGGTAGTTTATCCTGAGGCGCATGTTTGGCCATATTATACTGGAATCAAGAAATATCCGGCAGGCGACAGGTCTTTTAAATATGCCTCACGAAATAATCTACCTGTCTTTACAATGATTACGACTTATCATAGACGGAAAGATAGAAAGAAGGGTGATTTGCCACGAATGGATGTATATTTAGACGGACCTTTTTGGCCAGATGCTGATAAAACGGAGAGCGAAAACAACGCTACTTTGGCGAAAAAAGCCTACGATTCTATGGTAAAATATAGTAAGAAAAGTACTTACGAATACTTTAAATATATTAAGAAATCAGATAGGAAATAATGAGTATTTTTAATACGGGGATGAATCCCTTCAAAAAAACTAAAGTTGTGCCTATTTTTTACACAATTACGGATGATTATGCAAAGTATGTGGCGGCCTCAATCCATTCATTGATGCAACATGCAAATCCAAAACGACATTATCGTGTGATTATTATGTATGATAGATTGAGTTTGCCGAATCGGTGGCGCTTGCGTAATATGGTTACGAAGAATGTTGCGATTGAATTTCATAAGATGAAATACAACTTGTATATGCAAATCATCGTGCGATATTGTGCCAAGAGGTCCGGCTCGGGCGATTTCTTTGCTAGCGCAGTTTATTATTATCGAGCGTTTATTGCGCGATTGTTTCCGCAATACGATAAGGGAATCTATGTGGATAGTGATACGATTTTGATGGGTGATATTGGAAAACTGTACGATATTGAGTTAGGCGAGGATGTAATTGCGGCTAGGGTTGATCCAAAGGTGGCAATGGTGCCAGAATTTGTGGAATATGTTGAAAAAGCGCTCGATGTGCCAGCAAAAAACTACGTGAATTCTGGCGTGCTTTTGATGGATCTTAAAAAGTTGCGGAAGTTGCATTACATTACGAAAATGACCGACTTGGTAAAAAAGGATGCGGATTTGGTGGCGCCAGACCAGGATTATTTGAACGTGATATTAAAAGGAAGAATTAAGCATTTGAATAAATGTTGGAATTTGCAGCCTGAGGGCGAAGATCCAAAGGGCGCCAAGTTACTACATTTTAATCTTTCGAAAAAACCATGGTTTCATGATGATGTAACTTGTGGGGAGGAATTCTGGAAGGCGGCAAGAGGTACTGGGTTTTATGGAGATTTGATGAGAGGTAAAGAGCGGTATACAAAGAAGGATTCAGAGAAAGCCGCTAACCAAATAAAAGCTTTGATCGAAAAGGCTAGAAAGCTGTCTAAGTCCGACGAGCCCGTGATAAAAATGGGCAATTAAAAATGGAGGCGCCTACCGGAATTGAACCGGTGTACGCGGTTTTGCAGACCGCTGCGTAACCACTCCGCCAAAGCGCCACCTTTAATTATTATAGCATATTTAATAGAATAATACCCGCAACTACAAGTATAATAGCAATTAGGTGGATAATAATGGATTTGCGATCTAGCTTTTCGCGACCGAATTTTGGCCAAATTAGAGTAAGGATGATGCCCATGAAAAAGATAAAAATAGGTTCTACCGAGTCGGAAGCCGCTGAGGCGATGGCTACGGCAGGGGCGGCAATTAGCCCGCCACGGTAAGTGAAATCTTTCGCTAGTCCGATTAGGTGATTAATTGTCATAGGCACTAATACTTTGAGCTTACTGGATTTAACTACAGAATAAAAGCGTTTGCGCCATTTAGGCACTGCAGACATGATAGCGGTGTAGCCAATGCCTCTACCAAGTAGGAGGAAAGCAATGCTGTGTACGAAATTGATATTATTAGTGCTAGCTTTCACATAAACAAGATTTCCAATTACAGCAATAAAGACATATAGGAAGGCGTAAAGGATTGCTTTAAGTTTTGTATGACGCGATCTTTTGCGTGCTGAAAAAATGATTAAGAGTGGCGCAGAGAGAATAATAGCAAAGGCGATTAATTGCATCGGTGAGAATGATTCGCCTAGGAAAAGCCAGCCGAAGACGAGATAAAGGATGGGTGCGAGCTGAATAAAAATACCGAGATTAATGGAATCGTCTACTTCTAGAGCCCTGATATATGGAATACTAGAGAGTACACTGAGGAGGCCAGATAGTAGTATCAATCCGATCACTCCATGATCTACGCCATTAAGATTGAAATTTGTGATTGCTAGAATGATAATTGACGTGATTAATGAAGTGAAACCGTAGAAAATTTTTTGGGAGACTGCTGAGCGCTTTTTGAAGTATACGTCAGAGACATAATTATCGATAAAAATGCGAATCGAATCAAAAAACGTAGCCAGGGTAATCAATAATATCCAGTTCATGCAAGTGCCCCGTATACTAGGTAGCTATAATAAATGGCAAAAATCAGGAGCATGAGGGCGCCTTCTTTGCGGGTGATTTTGCTACTAGTTAGGGTGACGAGCCAGAGAATTACGGCGGAGCCAATCAGCATGGCGATGTCGATGATTTCGAAGCTTTCTGGCGTGATGGTGCCAAAGATGACAACTGGGAGCCCAAGTACGATACAGATATTAAAAATGTTACTGCCGACAATGTTGCCGACAAGTAATTCGTGTTCGTTGCGCCTGGCGGCTGTAACTGTGGTGATTAATTCTGGTAGTGAGGTTCCTAAGGCTACAACTGAGAGTGCAATAATACGATCCGATATGCCGATGGCGGCAGCGATTGTGGAAGCAGAATTGACTACTAGTTGGCTACCACCCACTGCACCAATAAGACCGATTAACACTAAAAGAAATGATTTGCCTAATTTGTATTGAGGTTTTGCGACTTCGTTTCTAGATTTTCGGTTTTTGCGAGTCATTTGGATGATGTAGTAAATAAAAATGGCAAAGAATAGAATGCAAATAATGGCGTCACTGCGCGAAAAGTCATTGTTGGTGGCACCAGTGATATTCATGTCAAGAAACAGTACTACTAAGGCTGTAGAAATTAGAAGGAGTAGTGGGAGTTCTTTGGCGATGGTGTTTTTCTTGATGCGGATTGGTTTGATTAATGCCGCGATGCCGATTAGCAGTAATATGTTAATTATATTACTACCCATGACATTGCCGATTAGCATATCGGTGTTGCCAGCGGCGAGAGAGGAGATGGAAACGGCGAGCTCCGGGGCACCGGTGCCAATCGCAACAATAGTAAGGCCAATGAGCTGTTTGGAGATTTTGAAATTTGATGCTACAGATGACGCGCCAGAGATTAGCCAATTAGCGCCCTTAATAAGAAGAGCGAACCCGATTATTAGTATTAATATCTGCAAAAAAATTTCCATGCTTATGGTTATTATACCATAGTATGAATGAAAACTGACAAACAAAAATGGTGCGAATGAAGAGACTCTAACTCTCGACCTCTTCCTTGGCAAGGAAGCGCTCTAAACAACTGAGCTACATTCGCACGGTACTTTTATTATATCATAGTTTTCGGAATTTTTGATAAAAAACTATGCTATAATGATTATATATAAATTTAAAAGGAGAACAAAATGCCTACTTGGGGAATTATAATAATTGCAATTCTGGTGGTGATTGTATTGATTATAGGATTCATCGCTGGTATTTATAATAGCTTAGTGCAGTTAGATGAGCGTGTGAACGAGGCTTGGTCTGACATTACCGTACAGCTAAAATACCGTGCCGACTTGATTCCAAATGTGCTCGAAACCGTAAAAGGTTATGCAAAACATGAAAAAGAAACTTTCCAAATGGTGACTGAAGCTCGTACTGCAGCTATGGGCGCTAAAACCGTCAAACAGGCTGCCGAAGCAGAAGAGGCAATGCAGGGTGCACTCGGTAAGATTTTTGCTATCGCAGAGGCATATCCAGAGCTAAAGGCTAACGAGAACTTCCAACAATTGCAGACTCAATTACAAGATGTTGAGGATAAGATTCAAGCTTCACGTAGATTTTATAATGCTGGTGCGAAGGATCTTAATACTAAGATCAAGACTTTTCCAACTAATATAGTAAACAATTTTATAGGTCATTTTAAGAAGCGTGATTATTTCGAAGTAAGTGAAGCCGAGAAGGCTAAAATCGACAAAGCGCCAGAAGTTAAGTTTTAAAAATGTACAAGCAAATCGCTGAAAACAAGCGTAAAACAATCTACCTCATCGTCGCCTTTGTGGCGATGGTGAGCGTGATTGCTGGTCTTTTTGCTTGGGCGTATAATGATTGGAAAATTGCCGCTTGGACGTTAATAATTGCCATAATATATGCATTAATTCAGTATTATTATGCAAATTCTGTGGCGGTTGCAATGACTGGCGCTAAGGAAATCGCGAAAAAAGATAATCCACGATTTTATAATATCGTCGAGAACCTTTCGATCACTACGGGCTTGCCCATGCCAAAGGTATACATTATTAATGATCAGGCGCCAAATGCTTTTGCATCGGGTCGTGACCCGAAACATGCGATTGTGGCGGCGACTTCTGGTTTGATTGATATTATGGATGATAAGGAATTGACTGCAGTGATGGCACACGAAATGTCTCATGTAAAGAATTACGATATTAGAGTATCGATGATTGTATTTGGTTTGACGTGTGTGATTGGGTTGATTTCGGATTTAGCTTTTAGAATGATGTTCTATGGTGACAGAAGACGTAATAACGAGGGGAGCCCAGTTGGCTATGTTTTGGTAGCGGTAGCGGCGGTTTTGTCGCCAATTTTGGCGAGTTTAGCGCAAATGGCGGTGTCTCGGCAACGCGAATATTTGGCTGATGCTTCGGCCGTTAATATTACAAGATATCCTGAGGGTATGATTTCTGCACTTAAGAAATTGCAGTCTCATTCTCAGCCAATGCATAGCCAGAATATTGCGACGGAGGCGATGTATATTAATAATCCATTAAAAAAAGGGTTTTTTAGTAATTTGTTTAGTTCGCATCCACCGATTGAGAAGCGCATTGAAAGATTAGAGCATGGCAAAAAGAACTTTTAGCCATAAATCCTTTAGGCGTTCGTATCGCGAAGATTATAGGCGTGAGTTTGATGTGCCTAGTATAGCGGAGCATATTGTAAAAAGTTTTGGAATGATATTTAAGAATTGGCAACTTTTTTTGCCATTACTTTTAATTGTCGTAGCCGCGAGTTTTTTGACTATTGGTGCAACTGATTTTTTTACGGGCGCAGCGACTGATGTTTTTGTTGTGCTATTCTTTATGGTAATTTGGTTAGTGACGATATTCTTGTTACGGCAAATTATGGCAGGGCATAAAGTTAGTTTGAGAGATGGGCTATATAATGCCATGGCCCCACTAATATCTACTATTGTGATTTTTATGGTGGTAACGGTACAGTGTATTCCAATTATTTTGGTAATTATTGCTTATACGGCTGCTGTGCAAACTGATTTTTTGGCCATGCCTTTTTATGCGTTATTATTCTTTGTCTTTGCTTCTTTGATGGTGTTGATTTCTGGATTTTTTCTTTCGTCATCTTTGATTGCTTTGATAGCGGTAACGGCGCCAGGTATCTATCCGTTGCAAGCATTGAAAGCTGCCGCTGATCTAATAAATGGTGGCAGAATTAGATTCGTTCTTAGAATACTGGCTTTGATGCTGGTGTTGGGTGTAATTTGGTCAGTTATAATTTTGCCGTTAACAATTTTAAAAATTCCATCGATTTTTCTCACAATTATAATTACTATTGTTTTGTGTTTTGGCTGTGTTTATATGACTACTTATTTATACTTGTATTATAGATACTTATTGGATAATGAAGAAAAATAGATTCGCTTTTGTGCTAAAATAAGACTATGACAAAAAGTGAGGCGGAAAAAAGAATTGCGAAACTGCGTGAATTGATAAACGATTATCGTTATCATTATCATGTGCTGGATGAATCAATTATGAGTGAAGCGGCGGCAGACTCATTGAAACACGAACTGTCGCAGCTTGAGGCTAAATATCCAGATTTGATTACGCCAGACTCGCCAACACAAAGAGTAGCCGGGAAACCTTTAGACAAATTTAAAAAGATTCGACATGAGCGGAGGATGATAAGCCTTGCGGATGTTTTTTCCAAGGACGAAGTTAATGATTGGATTTCTAGGAACGAGAAGCTTATACCCGGCAAGAAAATTTCTGAGTTTTTTACTGATATTAAGATGGATGGCTTGGCTTGTGCTCTGAAATATCGTGATGGCGTTTTTTATCAGGCGGTGACGCGTGGTGATGGCTTAGTGGGGGAAGATGTGACTTTGAATGTAAAAACGATTGAGAATGTGCCACTTAAGATTAAAGAGCTTGAAGATGTTGAAGTGCGTGGAGAAATTGTGATTTTTAAAAAGGATTTTGATAAACTTAATCAAATCCAACGCGAAAATGGAGAGGCGGAATATGCAAATCCACGTAATTTAGCGGCTGGTTCGATTCGGCAGCTTGACCCCAAGATTGCAGCAAGTCGTCCGTTGAAGTTTATAGCCTATGATTTAGTGACACCAGATTCTGCGACATGGCATGAGGCCTACGCAAAATTACGAGAATATGGTTTTCAAACGTCGAATGAAGACAAGGTTTTTGAAGCCGATCAAAGATTGCAATTGTTTGAATACATTAATGATTTGGATGATTACAGAAAAACATTGCCATTTAATACTGATGGAATGGTAATTAAAATTAATGATCGTAAAACTTATGATGATTTGGGCATTGTCGGAAAAACTCCGCGTGGGGCGGTAGCTTATAAGTTCCCAGCCGAGGAATCCACTACGAAAGTGCGCGATATCGTGATTTCAATTGGAAGAACTGGGGCTGCTACTCCGGTGGCGATTCTTGATCCAGTTGAAGTTGCCGGCACAACGGTGCGACATGCATCTTTGCATAATGCGGACGAAATTGCACGGCTTGATGTGAGGATCGGCGACACAGTAATTGTTTATAAGGCAGGTGATATTATTCCACAGGTTAAGGAAGTGTTGATAGATTTAAGACCAGAAGATGCTGAGGCTTTTGATTACAAAAAGGCCTTAAAGAAACAATACCCCGATTTGGAATTTGAAAGGCCAAGCGGCGAAGTGGTCTATAGGGTAAAAGGGGAAACGTCTGATTTCATCTTAAAACGGGCGATTGAATACTACGCGTCTAAGCCCGCTTTGAACATTGAGGGACTTGGCGAGAAAAACGTTGTTGCACTGGTAGAATCGGGTATGGTGAAGTCAATTGCGGATTTGTATAAATTAAAAGAAAACAGCATTGCACAGCTTGAAAGGTTTGGCGATTTGTCGGCAAAAAATCTGGTGAAGGCAATCGACGAATCTAGGCACCCTGTTTTAAATAAGTTTATTACGGCTCTGGGGATTCGTCATGTGGGGGCACAAACTGCTACCAGTTTAGCGCGTAAGTTTAAAAAACTAGAGAATTTAATTGACGCTACGGAAGATGACTTGTTGAGTATTCCAGATATCGGTGAGGTAGTGGCAGAGTCGATTCTGGCGTGGTTTTCGGATGAGGATAATTTGAATCTATTGGATGAATTAAGAGATTTGAAGGTTTGGCCACAGGAGGAACGGATAGAAAACCTGCCGCTGGTCGGAAAGTCATATATTGTTACGGGTACGCTTGAATCGATGGGAAGAGAAGAAGCGGAGGATAAGTTGCGCCAGCTTGGGGCGACCGTAACTTCTTCGGTAACTAAGAATACTACTGCCTTGATAGTGGGTGAAAAACCAGGTAAATCCAAGTTAGAAAAGGCTGAGAAATTGGGCTTAGAGAAAATCGACGAAGATGGTTTTTTGCGATTAATTAGTTAATAGCTGATGCGGGCATGATATAATAAAGCTTATGAATGAGCGCGGTGTTTTTGGGGGAGAAAAAAGTGATTTTGATGTTTTTGAAGAGCGAGCTAGAGAAGTGTTTGAACGAGTAGCTAAAAAAATAAGAGATGAATACGAGGAGAAATCTTCTTTTGAGCGGAGAGTGATGTTCGAGCTAATAATGCCGACGGTGGATGAGCGCTATAGTCCTGGAGCGCACCATGTTAAGGGTTTGTGGGATTTTAAGATTGAGGTTTCGGATGAAATGGTTATGGATGAGATAAATAGAGCTTTCAATATGGAAACAAATTGTGGAGGATATGCTTTAGAAATAGCTTGTCCGATTTTTTCTGATACCTTTAGTTTAGAGGAAGCAAAGAATAATATTTTAAAAACATTTCCTTTTGTAAGGGAATATGATTGGGGAGAATTAGCTCCAGATGAATATTTGGTGCTATATCGGCACGAAGAAGGTGGCTGTGGTCACCATTTTGTTAAATATGCCGACGGGGAATTTACGGATAAATGCGGATGTGAACCAATAAAAAAATTCGAAGGATGGCCGGAATCTTATGCTGATTGGTCTAAAGAGGATATTTTTGTGGTAAGCAGAAATCATGATATGATAGTGCGCGACGAAAACGGGAAACGAGTCTGGAGTATCATAGTTTAAAAAACGGCTAAAAAACAATCGCATGAAAATACTTATGGTATAATTGTTATTAAGTGGTTTTTAATATAATAAATGGGAGATTAAATGAGCGTTGTCAAACGATGGAAAATAACGATAATGGCAATATTTGCTTTGTCATTGGTGGCACTTTTTGTAGCACCAAGTACTTTTGCTATAGATGAATCTGCGAATGGAGACGTGCTTCATGCGGTAACAATGACTTACGACCAAGACGTAGTTGATATCTATAATAATCCCTATGTTATTTCGATTGATGACCAGAAAGACATCACACTCGATTTTGACGTGGACCACTCAGTAAAAACAATTTTGCTTCGCGACATCACCGAAGATGGCGAAGCCAAGAATATTTGTTCAACCGGTACTAAGCAATGTAGCTTTAACGCTACTAAGCTCATAGCAAAATCCGGTCTCGAAATCATCCTTTACGACTGGGACGACGCAGTCGTGCGTCAAACCATGCTCGGCCTTATCATCAAACAAAACGCCACCAAGGAAGATTTTGAAAAACCAGTGACATTGGGTCCACTAAAAGATATCAAAATTGACATGGGTACACTTACTACTGGCATGAATTTCTCCTTTAGCCCTATCCCTATTCCAATTAAATACGAACACTATCCAGATGGTCGCTCCGTTCTTGGTATCGGCGTCAATTCTACCGATGCGGAGTTCTGGGCAGATGCAGAAAAAGATAACTTCAAGGATCGCATTTCCAAATCCAACATGTATCAAAAATGGAAAGACACTCAAAAACATCAGGTAGATAAAGGTGGCATGGGGCTATCCTGGACTTTTGCTGGCTACGCAACTTCTTATGATAATCATCCTGAAAAAATGACCGGGACCATACAAATGTATGTTGGAACTGGATACAAAATAACAGGCCAATATGCTATTTTCACCTATTCATTGACAGCGACCATTGGCGCTGATGGAGAATTTACCTTCTTGATTTTCCCCAAAAGCGAACAATACTTTAATGGCACACTCGACCTTGGCTTGTCGGCTGGACTAGAACTCTACGGCGGCATCGGTTCTGGCTGGCTCGCGTCAGTCGGGATTTATGGCGCAGCTAATATCGGTATCAAAGCCCACGTTTTACCATTATT
>CAMNGP010000008.1 GCA_946538495.1 uncultured Candidatus Saccharibacteria bacterium | reverse complement strand
CGTAAATGTGATATCCTGCATTAGCTCCAGTACCATTACCATTAGCATCATTAGCGTTCAAAGCCCAATCAAATTTATCTGTCCAGCCAGCAAAGCCGTATCCTGGGCGTTGGAAGTTAGAAGCCCAGAGGGTAGCAGAAGCGTTATTACCAAGACTACACTGATTACCCATAGTATCTGTGACCCCGCTAGCATTTGGCCAGTAGGAGATACATCTTGCTGTAGAAGGCTGAGGCTGAAGCGGTACTTCGCTCGCTGGGTGGACCATGGTGTATTTGACTTTACCGTTATAAGTCCCCGCCGGTTGCGTACCAGAAATGTACGCTCCATAAGTAGCCTCCATCTTAGAGCCTACCGAACCATCCGTAGCCGACGCAAAAGTAGCCACCTTGGCATAAGTACTAGGGACATCATGATAGTCACCGTAGCCAGGAATAATACTTGGTGCATAAGTTCCCGATACCGCCGTAAGCTTCATCGCCCAGTTAGACGTATCCCCAGAAGTAGCCGTACCCGTAACAATATCATAAGTAGGCGCCAGCGAGCCATTAACGGTAGCCAGTAGCTTATTATTGCCAAACTCCTCGTTAGCATAACCTATTGCATAAATAGAATATCCACCACTATCATTACAAATCACGGTAAAAGTAGTTTTGCCAATACCGTTTGCATACTCAGAGCCACTCGCTCCGGAATAAGTACCCGGCGCAATAGTAGCCGTATGTGCCGTATCAAGATGGCTAGTAAAGGAGCAAGCCGCCGAAACATTTACCGACGCATTAGCCGAAGCTGTAGCGGTACCATTGGTGCCGTTAACCGTGACTACCTCTGCATAGGAGTAGGAAGAAGTAAGACAAAACAAAGCCAAAACAGTAGCCAGCGTCAAGACCAAGGCTGGCAAATTACCAATATTTAAAATAACTCTCTTCACAAAAACCTCCTTATGCTTCTAACCCCCATTTTAGCATAAATGTTTTTAAAAAAGAAGACTTTTTTGCATAAAAAATCCAAGAGTAAACCTTTGGCTTTTTATTTTTGGCAAACGCTAACGCATCTTCCACGGGGACATCGCCCCCAAAAAAATCCAAAGCGAACTTTGGATTTTTATTCAGCTCCTACCGTGGTGGAGTGTGCGGGAATCAAACCCGCGACCTCCGCAATGCGAATGCGGCGCTCTATCAGCTGAGCTAACACCCCATACCTATATTATATCATAAAAATAAGCCCCGAAGGGCTTATTTTTAACGCTTAGAGAATTGTTCACGTCTACGAGCAGAGCGCAAACCGTATTTCTTGCGTTCTTTCTCGCGTGGATCGCGTTTCATCATACCAGCCTTCTTTAGCACTGGACGCAAATCTGGTGCGTCTACAGTTAGTGCCTTAGAAATCGCTAGCTTAATAGCGTCTACCTGACCTGCTAAGCCACCGCCTTTAGCCAAAATCGTAATATCATACTCTTTTTGCTTTTCGGCAATTGCTAATGGATCGGTAATTTCCGCAAGATAAGTCTTATTGCCAGAAAGATAATCTAGCGCTGGCTTACCGTTAATTGTGATTTCACCTTTACCCTTGTAGAGACGAGCAGTCGCCGTAGAAGCTTTACGTCGTCCTAGCCCGTAGGTATATTTTTTAGTAGCTACCATTATTTAATCTCCTTCGGGTTTTGTGCAGCGTGAGTGTGTTCGGCACCAGCGAAAACACGCAAGCGCTTCATTCTATCTGCTGCTAACTTATTCTTAGGTAACATCCCCTTTACCGCTTCTTCAATTACTCTAGCTGGATTCTTCTCAATTACTTCTTCAAGTTTGAGTTCTTTAATCCCGCCTGGATAACCGCTGTGACGGTAATATTTCTTTTGGGTCATTTTTTCACCAGTTACCACTACATCCTTAGCGTTAATCACGACTACGTAATCACCGTTATCGATATGAGGAGTATAAGTGACCTTAGACTTCCCCATTAATTTATCAGCAATAATTACCGCGAGTTTACCAAGTGGCATCGTAGAGGCATCAACTAGATACCAATCACGACTGATCTCTGAGGCCTTTTGACTATAAGTTTTCATTACTTAGCCTCCTTTTTGGTTGCCTTCTTAGCCTTTTCTGGTTTTTCGGCAACTTCTATCGAAATGTCGTCAACAAAACTAATTGTTCCCATCTCAGAATTATCACCTCGGCGATAACCAGCTCTTTCGATTTTCAAATAACCAGAGTTCCTCTTAATCTGAGGAGCAATCACGTCAACTAATAGTGTAGCAGATTCTAAATCATTCAATCTGGCAATCACTAATCTGCGATGATGCAAATCACCCTTCTTAGCCATCGTGATTAATTTTTCCATCATTCTACGAATCTCTTTAGCGCGAGCCAAAGTAGTAGTGATGGATTGATATTTAATCAGAGAGCACATCAACCCACGCGTGAGCGCCAATCTCTGATCGGTTTCACGGCCGAATTTACGGCCTTTATAACTGTGGCGATGCATATTAAATATTTAACTCCGTTAACTTTTCTTTTACTTCGTCTAATGCTTTCTGGCCAAATCCTTTCAAATCCTTAAGATCGGTTTCTGAAAGAGTAACCAAATCACGAATAGTCTTGATGTCATTATTCGCCAAAGCATTAGCCGTGCGTGCAGACAAATCTAACTCCTCAATTGGTAGCGATAAGCCAGAATCGTCCTCCTCCTGATTAGAACCAGGCGCTGGGGCGGATTCGACCTTTGTACTACCTGCAAGGGCTGAGTATTGATTAACTAAGATAGCTGCTGCTTCCTCAAAAGCCTCTTTAGGTGTTAGAGTACCATCAGTATCGATAGTCAAAGTTAATTGCTGCAAATTAGTGTCTTGACCGACACGCGTATTTTCAACCTTATAACGTACACGAAGTACTGGCGTGAAGACGGCGTCTACGGCAATCATATCTGAATGAACGCGATCCTCGCTAGACTGTTCAATAGTCAAATAACCACGACCAGTCTCTACTACAAAATGCATTTTTAGCACTTTTTTCGGATCGTCAATGTGACAAATGACTTGGTTAGGGTTGGCAATTTCAACTTCTGCCGGAAGTTTAATGTCGCCAGCCACCACTCTCTTGTCACCATCTTTTTCAGATTGTTTATCGCCTTTAATCTCAAGCGATAATTCTACTGGAGCATCAGTATGCATCTTAAAACGAATATTCTTAAGATTTAGCATAATGTCAACTACATCTTCCCTGATGCCTGGTATAGCGGCATATTCGTGGCTTGAACCCTCAATTGAGAAAGCCGTAATTGCAGCACCTTTGATACTGGAGAGCAATACTCTACGCAAAGAATTGCCTAGCGTATTACCATAGCCATAATATAGTGGCTTAATCACGAATTCTGCACTAGTTTTGCTTAACTCTTTTACGCTAGCAAGTGATGCCTCATGAATATTTTTTGTCGTCATGTCCTTTTCTCCTTAGCGTGAGTAATACTCAACGATTAGTTGTTCATTAATACCAGGTTCAGCCTCTTCGCGTTTCGGCAAACCGGTTACTTCAATTTTCATTTTCTTCGCGTCGACCTTTAACCATGAAAGTGGAGTAGCACTAGCGGCACCCACGATATTCGGAAGATTCTTGAAATATTCTGATTTTGCTGATTTAGAACGTACTTCTAGTACGTCACCAGGATTCAAACGAATTGAAGGGATGTCTACTCTACGACCATTTAACATAAAATGACCGTGAGAGACCAATTGGCGTGCTTGACGCCTTGTTAAAGCGAAGCCTGCACGAAAGATAACGTTATCGGCTCGTCTTTCTAGAAGCTCGAGCAATTTTTCACCCGTCATTCCCTCGGATTTTTGTGCCTCTTTCATCAATTTTGCGAATTGCTTTTCGAGAAGCCCATACATGCGACGCACCTTTTGCTTTTCGCGAAGCTGCGTCAAATACAAGCTACCGCCTCTTACTCGCATATCGCCATGTTCACCTGGAATACCAGACTTTTTTGCCATTACTTTATGCGCCTTAGGTGCAAGTGCAAAACCTTCACGGCGACTTTGTTTAACAATTGGAGAATAATCTCTTGCCATTATGGTTTCCTTTCTCCCTTAGGGCGCACGCCACCATGCTGAATTGGCGTTACGTCTGTTATGCTATCAATCTTAATCCCCGCCGCAGAAACTGCACGAATTGCTGCATCGCGGCCCAACCCAATGCCAGACACATAAACGTCGACCGAGTTTAGGGCATGATTTTTCTTTGCGATGTCTAATGCCTTTTCAGCCGCAACACCAGCCGCAAAAGCTGTGCCCTTCTTCGAACCGCGAAAACCATTCGCTCCGGCCGAAGAAGCAGACAAAACACCGCCGCTTTTATCAGTTACGCTAATAATAGTATTATTAAAAGTAGCCTGAATATGAACAGCGCCTGCGTTAACAATGCGTTTAATTTTTTTTGATTTAGACTTAGAGACGGCCGTAGTTTCAGTTGCTTCGGTCGTGGCTTCAGTAGTCTTTACTTTTTCTTCCTCTACCATATTACTCCTTAAGTCTTACTTGCTGCCTTAGGTTGCGCACCGCCGACCGCGATCGCCTTACCCTTACGAGTACGTGCATTCGTTCGAGTACGTTGGCCGTTGACTGGTAATTTAGCCTTGTGACGCATACCTTTATACGAATTAATATCTTTAATTCTTTTAATATTATTGCTCACGAGGCGTCTAAGATCACCCTCAACATGGTATTTCTTCGAAATAATGTCGTTGATTTTCTGTTCGTCAGCCTCGGTGAGATCCTTCACCCGAGTGGTAGGCTCGATTTTAGCCTCCGCAAGGATGGCTTTTGAAGTTGTTCGTCCAATTCCGTAAACATAGGTAAGCGCAATCCATACCTGCTTATCAGAAGGGATAACAACACTAGCTATTCTAGCCATATATTTTAACCCTGCCTTTGCTTATTCTTAGGTTTTTTCTTATTGATGACACGAAGTACACCCTTACGGCGCACAATGATATCATCAGGGGAAATTTTTTTAACACTTGCACGTACTTTCATAGTGTCAAAATATCCTTTCCTTGTTAGTGTTGTAATAACAGACACTTAGTAAAAAGCCCCATCGCTAAATACTTTTGCAACTAGTATTTAACACATTTTTATTAAGTGTTGTAAAAATTACAACAGTTAATATTAATCCTTGAGTCTAAAACTGATTCTACCCTTTGTAAGATCATAAGGGGTTAACTCAACTTCGACTCTGTCGCCCGGCACTAAACGAATGTAATTCTTCCTCATTCGTCCGCTCATATGGGCAACAATAATATGACCATTCTCGAGTTCAACCCGAAATTGGGTATTCGGCAGAGCTTCAACAACACTGCCTGTGAGCTTAATCACTTCCTTTTGACTAGCCATAAATTACTCTTCAAGTTTATCACAAAAAATATGCTTTGTAAAGATTAAAATTAGATTTTAATCTTCAATGATTACGGCTCTTGTAAATTGCCTAGAAAGATAAGTCCCCTGGCTTTGCGACCATTCACCAGTACAAGAGATTAAAGTTACAGATTCTTTGCCAGTTTCAGGAGAACGTGCCGCAACGCGCATGTAAGCATCTGCCTCAGACAGAGGTACAGAAACATTCTCTACTACAGAGTATTTATAAATCACGCCATCGCCACGCTCTACTATAATCCTATCACCATTTACTAGAGTCGGAGTATTTTTAAACACACCCAGCACATGAGGACCGCCATTATGACCATCAATTATCAAAGTTCCACCCTGGCCAGGCCTGCCAGAACCTTCATACCATCCCACATCAAATATATTCCTCGGCGTATCCAGCTCACCTTTAGCGTTTATTCCCATCGATAATATACGAGCCTTATTGATACCTAGTTTTTCAATCGTCAGATAGCGTGGGCGATCCGGCGCAACAGTATATTCCTTTACTTCTTCCGTCGTCGGTTCTTCCTCTACCAGTTCTTCCTCTTCAACTTCAGCTATTTCCGGCACCACCCTTTCACTACCTTCTTTTTGGCCGTAATAATTGTTTTCAAAAACAACAATCCTAATTAGAAAAGTCAAAAATACGATTGTAAGCAGCGACCATCCTGCCCACCTTAGAATTTTGCGCCAACCTTTAATCTTTAAGCTCATTACCAAAATCGTCGTATGTTATCATTAATGCCCTAGAATCCACCGACCTTAGATTCTCTAGCGCCACCGTCACTACGATCAAAAGTCCCGTACCAGAAATCGAAAGACCGATAGGAGCACCAGTTGTCATAATAAAGATATAGTCAGTAATAAACGGGAGCATTGCAATTAAACCAAGAGCCAAGGCGCCAAACAAATCCAAGTGGTTTACTACTTTATTCAAATACTTTGAAGTGGTAATTCCAGGACGTACTCCTTCAATAAAGCCACCCTGTTTTTGTAAATTGTCCGCAATTTCCTTGGTATTGAAAATAATAGAAGTATAGAAAAAGGTGAACATAAACACTAATAAGAAATATAAGGCTGGATACACAAACCATTGAGCAGTAATACCGTCTGGATATACAGATGAAAAGTTATTCGCTGAGGGCGCAGAAAATACAGTAATCAAGGTTTCACCAATTTCATTACCAGGATTCACTGAAGTAATTACCTGGCCAACCAAAGCAGGCAAAGATAGAAATGCCGTGGCGAAAATAACCGGAATTACGCCAGCCGCAATCAACTTAATCGGCAAAATTGATTTAATGCCACCATACGATGAATTACCATGCACTCGCTTTGCATAATTAATTGTAATAATACGCTGTGCTTCATTTAGCTTAACCAAGAAATAAACTACGACAATCATCGCTACAGAAAAGCCTAATAGTATCCAAAATACCGTAGAATTAACCGGAAGCTCAAACCAACCAAACACATCTAAATTGCCCTGACTCGTATCAAACAAAGCCGAACCAAGCGAGGCCATAGTAGTAGGTAGCTGTGAAATGATTGAGGCAAAGATTAAGGTAGAAATACCATTGCCGATGCCCTGCTCAGTGATTAACTCACCTAACCACATCAAAATTACAGAACCAGCAGTCATAGCCGTAACCGACAAAGCCCAATCACCAAATGTAGGCGTAAAATCACTCGCAATATTGGCAGATAGCGTTGAACGATACAAAATAAAGATATAAGCAATAGACTGCACAATGGCTAGAGGTACCGTCAGCAATCTAGTCCACTGGTTAATCTTTCTGCGACCAGTTTCACCATCGTTAGAAATCTCTTCAAGCGAAGGAATCGCCTTGGTTAAAAGTTGAATCACGATTGAGCCAGTAATATATGGCGACATTCCAACCAAAATAATACTAAACGAAGCCAAACCACCACCCGAAATCAAATTCAAAAATGAAGAAAAATCAGATTTCTCGAGTAGATTAGAGACTGCTTCCTTAAAAGTTGAAGCATCGCCCATTGGCACAGGAATCTGAGCCAAAAATCTATAAGCAACAATAATCCCGAGAATTATCATCACTCGCTTTAGCATATCTTTATTCTTTAGGGATCTGAAAATAGTCTTAAAATGCATAATAACCTCTGATTTGTACTATCTATTATAGTATCATACTTTATTAGATTTTGGAACAGAAAATAGTAAGTTCATGAGATTTTGGAAAACCCAAAAAACGAAGTAGGTTCCTAAAAGAGCATAATGAATTTTAAAAATCCATGCTCTTTTAGAAACCATCATCTTCATTTAAAGATTTTCTAAATCTTCTTCGGTTGGCACCTTAGAATCTGAAGTCTCAAAATCTTCAAGTGGCACCACGCCAGTTCCTACTGGAATTTTGCGACCAATAATCACATTTTCCTTTAGACCGCGCAAGTGATCAACGCGACCGTTAATGGCAGCATTAATCAATACGCGAGTAGTGTCCTGGAAGGAAGCAGCCGACAAGAACGAATCGGAGAAAATCGAGACCTTCGTAATACCGAGCAACAAATTGGTGAATGTTGCTGGTTTCTTGCCAGATTTCTCAAGATCCTTGTTCTCAATCAAGACCGCAGCTCTTGACACGATGTCCCCTGAGACAAACTCAGAATCACCCGGATCATTAATTTGCACACGAGAGAACATTTGATGAACTATAATCTCAAGGTGCTTTGGTGAAATCTCATGGCCCTGTGCGGCGTAAACGTTTAATACGTCATTCATAATATAACGCTCAGTTTCTTCGATTCCCTTATACTTCATCAAATCTTGCAAGTTCAAAGAGCCAACAGTTAATCTATCGCCAGCTTCTACAGAATCATTACTCTTTACTACCAATTCTGCATCACCAGGAATTTCGATTCTTACAGGAGCAGAGGCATTCGCTACTAATACAATGCCGTCCTTCACTAGTTCCACAACGCCATCACGCGGAGCCCTGATTGCTGGTTTGTCACCACTCTTTTTGACCAAAGTAGCACCAGCCTTTACGACAGCCCCATCCTTCACGGCGGGTTTGCGGCCATCTAGTTCAATGCGTTCAACCGCACCAGATTGCGGAGTAATTTCCACAACATAGTGATTACCATCTTCCCAAATATTCACGACACCATCAATAGGAGTAATATAAGCTTGACCTTTTGGCGTACGTGCCTCAAGAAGCTCTTCTACACGAGGAAGACCTCTAGCAATTGCGCCAGAACCAGCCACGCCAGAACCGTGTTTGGTATCAAGTGTTAGCTGCGTACCTGGCTCACCAAGTGACTGTGCCGCAATCACACCAACCGGTTCGTTAGCTGCGACAAGTTCACGGGTTGACATATCTACACCATAAGCCTTGCGCGGAATGCCTTCGACTGCAGTCGTAGACAAAACCGATTGAATTTTAACAGAATTAATCTTCTCATCTGCCTCAATTTGTTCCGCCATTTCCTTTGTGATTAATTCGTCGGCTTCCAAATAACCTGGGACAGCATCAGCTGTATAACGGCCAGCAAGACGTGCTGCAAACCCAATTCCAGAAAGCTCGGTTTCGCTACGATAAACCGTAAAGCCTGGGTCCTCAGCAACTTCATCAGTCGTAAAGACATCTTGTGATACATCAACCAAACGCCTAGTCAAATAGCCAGAGTCAGCAGTACGAAGAGCTGTAGACACCTGACCCTGACGTGCGCCACGAGTCGCGATAAAGGACTCCAACGTATTCAGACCCTTCTTATATGAAGACTTGACTGGGAGCTCAATTTCGTTGTTATTAATATCCACCATGATACCAATTTCAGCCGAAGCAAGCTTAATGTTGGAAATATTACCACGAGCACCAGAGTTTACCATCACGGCGATATCAGTATCCATTTCGGCCAACTTGTTCTGCAAGAACTCTGAAATCTTTTTGTCAATATCGCGCCAATTGGCAATTGTTAATTTGTGACGCTCTTCCTCAGTGACCAAGCCATCGTCAAATTGCTGTTGAATCATTGCGGTCTTAGCATCACCTTCGGCGATAAAGTCATCAATTTCATCGTAAGTCGGATAATCATCTTTCGCAGTAGAAATCGATGCAATAGTTTCATACTCAAACGCCAAATCTTTTAATGCGTCAGCTGTCTTCACCATTACCTCAGATCCATACATATCAAAGATATCAGCCATAACTTTAGATAGATGCTTCTTCGTTTGAACCGAGTTGTCATAAGGATAATCTGCAGGCAAAATCTCGTTGAAGATTACACGCCCAAGAGTAGTATTGCGAATTTCCTTCTTAGTAAATACACGAATTGGAGTTTGCAAAGCAATTATCCCCTGATCATAGGCCATTTCAGCTTCATAAACACTCGAAAATGCTTTTGGATTATCGGTGTCTGTACCAGGCTTATCATAAGTTAAATAATAAGCGCCAAGCACCACGTCCTGATAAATAGCCAGTACTGGAGAACCGTCTGCTGGCTTCAATAGATTCTTTGAAGCAGACATGAGCTCCCTAGCTTCTGCTTGTGCAGCATCCGAAAGTGGCAAATGCACGGCCATCTGGTCGCCATCATAGTCAGCGTTAAAACCAGAAGCCACCAAAGGATGTAACTTAATAGCTTTACCATCAATCAATCTAGGCTGAAATGCCTGGACGCTCAAACGGTGAAGCGAAGGTGCACGGTTTAAGAGTACATATTTACCCTTAATTACTTCGTCTAGCGCATCCCAAACGATAGTTTCCTTGGCCTCAATCAATCTGGAAGCAGCACGGATGTTATTGGCGTATTCGTTACCGACTAACCACGAAATCACAAACGGCTTAAATAACTCAAGTGCCATCTGCTTTGGCAAACCACATTCGTTCAACTTTAATTCTGGACCAACTACGATTACCGAACGACCAGAATAGTCAACACGCTTACCAAGCAAGTTTTGACGGAAACGACCTTGCTTACCCTTTAAAAGATCAGAAAGTGATTTCAACTTACGACGACCATTAGTCGAGCTTGCACCTCTAGAGCCATGTGCGGCGGCATTGTCAATCAAAGCGTCGACAGCCTCCTGTAACATCCTCATCTCGTTACGGCAGATAACCTCTGGCGCATTAAGATCAAGCAATTTTTTCAAACGATTGTTACGGTTGATAACACGACGATACAAATCGTTTAAATCAGAGGTAGCAAATCTGCCACCAGGCAAAGCGATCATCGGACGTAGATCTGGAGGAATCACCGGAATTACTGTCAAAATCAAATCTTCAGGCTTAATTCCAGCCGCTTGCATTCCCTCCAAAGTCTTAAGACGTTTTTGGATTTTCTTCTCTTTTTGACCTTTCGCCTCTTCTTCTTGCTTGTGCAAATCCTCAATCAACTTATCTAAATCAATCTCATCCAACATCTTCTTGATAGCAGTCGCACCCATCTCAACGGTGATAAGATCTTCGTATTCTTCTGGCAAATTACGATATTGAACCTCTGTAATTGTACCACCTTTCTTAAACGATTCTAACGTTGATTTGTTTGCCAAATATTCTGCATCAAGTTCTTCGAGTTCTTTTGCTTGCGCTTCAGCCAAAGCCTCGACATTCGCGCCTTCAGCTTTTGCTTCTTTCTCATAGCGAATCTTAATCGCGGTTCTTGCAGCGGTTGTTTGTTGTTCCAAATTCTCTAATGTCTTTTGAATTTCGTCAGTTTTAGCATCTGTAATTAAATACGTTGCAAAATATACTACTCTTTCGATATTCTTAACAGTAATATCTAAAAGCAAGCTAAGGGCGGAAGGAATTCCACGCATAAACCAGATATGAGCTACCGGTGCAGCAAGAGAAATGTGCCCCATGCGCTCACGACGAGTAATTGATTTAGTAACCAAATTACCTTCTTTATCCACTGCCGCTTCGCGCGAACGCACGCCTTTTAGCTTAGAATCGTGCGGATTAATATCTTTGGTTGGACCAAAAATCCTTTCGCAAAACAACCCATCACGTTCTGGTTTTTGAGTACGATAATTAATCGTCTCAGGCTTTGTTACTTCACCGTAACTCCAGTTCAGGATATCGTCGCGACTTGCAACAGTTAATCTAATAGAGTCAAAGTCAGATGCACTAATAAAGTTATCCATCCAGGCCATATTAGAACTCCTCTCCGAGGTCAACCGTACCATCATCTTCGTCGGCCTCTGTTATTTCGATACCTTCTTCCGCCATCATAGCTTCTGCTTCCGCATCATCCAAATCTAATATTTGCGGTTCAGTATCTTTCTTATGTTGATCGTAGATGGATTGATCGTCTTTCGATTTTTCAATTTCCTTTGAAGTCTTCTCAATTACATCGCCAGCATCCGCTGCCTCACCATGATCCAAAAGGTCTACCTTAAGGCCTAAACCTTGCAATTCCTTGACAAGAACGTTAAAGCCTTCCGGCAACTTCGGCCCTTCGATTGGCTCGTGCTTAATGATAGCCTCATAAGCTTTTGCACGTCCGTATACATCATCGGATTTAATCGTGAGCATTTCTTGAAGAGTGGTTGCTGCACCATAAGCTTCAAGCGCCCACACCTCCATTTCTCCAAACCTCTGACCACCATTTTGAGCTTTACCGCCAAGAGGCTGTTGAGTAACCATGGTGTAAGGACCAGTTGAACGGGCGTGGATTTTATCTTCTACCATATGGTGAAGCTTCAGCATATGCATTACGCCAACACTGGTTCTTTCATTAAATGGTTCACCAGTCAAGCCATCATAAAGCTGCACTCTACCATCTCTAGCGTATCCAGCCTTTTCGAGCTCATCTGAAATCACCTCGTCTGGCACACCATTAAATGATGGCGTAGCAACTTGATATCCCAAGGCTCTTGCAGCCATGCCGAGATGTGTCTCAAATAGCTGACCGAGGTTCATACGTGAAGGTACGCCCATCGGAGACAACACGATATCAATTGGAGTACCATCAGCCATAAACGGCATATCCTCTACTGGCAAAACACGTGAAACCACGCCCTTATTACCGTGACGACCAGCCAATTTATCACCTACCCCAATCTTGCGCATTTCAGCTACAAAGATTTTAATCTGCATAATTACGCCAGCTTTAAGCTCATGGCCTTGTTCACGAGTGTATACACGCACATCGACAACTTTACCAGTTGAAGAACCGTTCATGCGTACTGATGTATCACGTACATCCTTAGCCTTTTCGCCGAAGATTGCGCGAAGAAGTCTTTCTTCTGAACTAAGCTCTTGCTCACCCTTCGGTGTAATCTTGCCCACTAAGATGTCGCCATTCTTCACTTCAGCGCCAATTGTCACGATGCCGTCTTCGCCAAGATGCCTTAGTGAATGCTCCGAAACGTTTGGAATATCGCGGGTGACTTGTTCTGGACCTAATTTAGTATCGCGTACCTCAACATCGAAATCTTTGATATTAATTGACGTCAAGGTATCGTCTTCAACTAAACGATTAGAAATCACAATAGCGTCGTCCATGTTGTAACCACGCCATGGCATAAAGGCGACCAAAAGGTCCTTACCTAACGCAAGCTCGCCATTATTGATAGAAGAACCTTCAATTAGAATAGTACCCTTTTTGACTTTTTGGCCACGAGCTACAATACAGCGCTGATTGTAGCAACGATCGTCATTCGTCTTTTCAAAGTGCCGCAATTTGTATTCAACATCACCGCCTTTGTCGTAAGCAACTATTACCGACTCGCCATCGGCCTTCTTAACCACACCGTTGCCAGAAGCCATCACAAGTTGAGGAGTGTTTTTGGCGACTTCGCCCTCTATGCCAGTACCTACGATAGGATTATCATTTCTAAGTAAAGGCACAGCTTGCTTCTGCATTGCGCAAGCCATCAATGAACGGTCTACACGGTTTTTCTCTACGAAAGGAATTAGAGAAGCTGATACGCCCAAAATTTCCTTGTGCGCCGCATCAATATGGGTAACTTTCTTCGCTTCTACCTGTGCAGGAGTACCATGCACACGAGCCGAAACCCAGTCTTCAACGAATTTACCGTTTTTATCAACTTTTACAGAAGCGTCAGCGATAATTTCGTTGCTTTCGGTGTCGGCGTCCATGTAAACGACTTCGTCAGTAACTTTACCATTTTTGACTACACGATAAGGCGCTTCGATAAAGCCATATTTATTAATCTTTGCATAAGTTGCAAAGTTCAACACCAAACCTACGTTACCACCTTCAGGAGTTTCAACCGTACAGATACGACCGTAGTGTGTAGGATGAGCATCACGTACATCAAACCCAGCACGCTCCCTGGTCAAACCACCAGGACCCATCGAACTAAGACGTCGCTTGTGAGCCAATTCTGAAAATGGGTTAACCTCATCCATCAGCTGAGATAGCTGTGAAGTGGCGAAGAATTCTTTTACTGCTGCCACCACCGGACGCGAGTTCAAAAGTTGCGACGGAGTAACTTCTTCTAGATTAGCCATTGACATTCTATCAAGAATATTTCTTTGCAATCTTAGCATGCCCAATCTAAATTGCCTTTGCACCAACTCGCCCACTAATTTGACGCGACGATTAGATAGAGAGTCGATATCATCAGCTGGTTCTTGAGTATTATTTAATCTGATAATCTCGGAAATAATCGCAACTACATCTTCGATTTGAAGCGTTCTGTGCTCTGGATCATCTGGAGTGTCAAAACCAAGTCTGCGATTAATCTTAAATCTACCGACGTTCGAATAATCATAACGCTTTGGATCAAAGAAGGTCCGCTCAATCATTGATTTGGCATTTTCTACTGTGGCCAAATCACCAGGACGTAATCTACGATAAACTTCAAGCAAAGCCTCGCCTTGGCTAGAAGTCACATCTTTCTCGAAAGTAGATTCAATATAGCTCTTCTCGCCATTGTCAATCTTCTCGAATCTTTGCTTAATTTCAGACTTAGTTAAGCCTAAAGCTCTCAAGAAAGTGGTTACTGGAATCTTGCGGCGACGATCAATTTTTACATAAATTGCACCGTTAGCTGCGGTTTCAAATTCCAACCATGCACCACGACCAGGAATCACCTTTGCGCCATAATAGCGCCTTAAGCCAATAGTTTCAGCATTGAAAAACACCCCAGCTGAACGAATCAATTGAGAAACAATCACGCGTTCTGTACCGTTAATAATAAAGGTTGCACGATCAGTCATCCAAGGATAATCACCAAAATAGATATCCTGCTCTTTTTTGGTATGATCCTCGAGATTCTCAAGTTCAACCACCACATGAAGCGGTGCTTCGTAAGTAGCCAAATTGTACTTAGCCTCAGCATCCGTCTCCTTTGGCTCTTTGAAATAATAATCTTTGAAGGTGAGCGAAAGCTTGTTGCCGGTGTAGTCCTTAATTGGATTTAATTCAGCAAAAACCTCCCTCAGTCCATTTTCGACAAAGTCTGCCCACGAATCTTTTTGGTGTGCTGTAAGATCCGGAATTGGCAGAGCTTGGTCACCTTCGGTGAAAAATACTCTTTCACCCGACTTCGGTTTTGTAGCCATTCTTCCTCTTATTTTATTAGTGTTATTAGTATCTTTTTTGACGCCAGACCAAACAATGGTCGACATCTCAGCGCCGAAGATTACTGCCCTATCTCCCCCTGAAAGTCGCCAGCTTTCATAAGTCATAAAAATAAGGCACACTACTTCTTATACGAGATTATACTATAAGGTTTATATTTTGTAAATAACTTTTTTAACCAAAAAACCGCTTATAAAAAGCGGATTTCTAGACATAGATAAGCTCTCAACTTAGATTATGTTAAGCCGACTCGCAGTTAGCTTAAAAATAATTATAAGCAAAATGATAAAAAAGTCAAGACTTTTTTCAACAAAAAAATAGCCCCGCAGGGCTATTTTTTGCAAACATCTTAAATGTCTAAATCATCCAAATCGGCCAATTCAGCACGAGTTTTTTCAGCTAGCTCCGAAGTGGTGCCTTCAGATTCTTCCTCTTCTTCTGGTTCTTCAGCGGCAGCTTCTTCAGCCTCATCGTCGACTTTTTCAGCCTTTTCGACATGCTTTGGAACCTCTTCATCAGTGTTTACAATCTTTAGATTGTATCTTGCATCTTGCTTAGTACCTAAAGCCCGAAGCAAAACCCTGATTGCTTGTGCTGTTACACCCCTTTTACCAATAACGCGCCCGACATCTTCTGGATCTACTGTTAGCGACAAAAGCACACCCTTTTCATCGATTTTGCGCTCTACTGCTACCTTTTCAGGATTGTTGACTAAGGTTTTTACGATGTATTCTACAAATTGCTGGTCAATAGTAGCCATGTTTTTCTCCATTTAAGTTGTTATTATAATAAGAATTATAGCACAAAAATAGTCCCGCCGTGGGACTATTTTTAGTTATGCTGCTTCTGGCGTTGCGGCCTCTTCTGCAGGCGTCTCCTCGACGGGAGCCTCTTCTTTTGGTTGATTCTTACGTAATTTGTCGGCGTGTTTAGCAACTGCCTTTTTAGCTGCTGTTTCTTTATACCATTTTGGTAACTTCACGCCGTTTTTCTTTAAGATGAATGCAACCCTACTAGAAGGTTGTGCACCATTTTTCAAATACTTTTCTACCGCTTCTTTATCTAAAGTCAAAGCCTTAGTTGCGGGATTGTAATTGCCGACCTCAGCCACAATGCGTCCCGAAAGCGGATGACGCTGTGATTCTTGGACGACTAGTCGGTACGTAGGATAATGCGCCCGACCTTTACGTTGCATGCGAATCGCTAGCATTTTTTCTCCTTAAATTATTATCTTCATCATTTTATCATATTTTTCAAGAAATGGAAAGGGGGCTCGATAACGCGAGCCCCCAAACCTATAGGACTTTCAAACTCTGCGCCGGCTTGTTGCGAGCCATGCGGCGATTGATCTTGCCGCGATAGCTCGCATAATCGGGACCGTCCAGCAGGTTTTCGTAAAGCCAGTCGCGGCTGACCGGCTCTACTTGAAATCGTTTACAGACGGCATCGCAATACTTGACCGCCTCATCAACCAACGATGAGCGATACTCCACCGTCTGATGGAGTTTCTTGGAGCTACCACTCCAGTACCCGTCAACCACATGAGCCACCTTATGCTCAGTCTCCGGGTAAGAGTTGCTAATCTCCATCTTCTTAGCGGCCTGGTAACGAGCCCAGGTGTTGACAAGATCGAGATGCGCCTGCCAAAAAGGCGCATAGTCAAGATCGCCTAGCGATGTCGGCGCCTGCGGCGCCTTCTTGACCTCTGATTGAGTAGGACGACGGCAGCCGCCATCGCCAGCAGAACCAGGAACACCTACATACTCCTTCCAGTTATCTGGGTCTATATCAAAAAAAGTTCCAGTACCGGGCATTTCGCCCACCCCCCTCATGAATCGAGTCCTATATTTTAAAGTACTATCTTAATTATAGCACAAAACACCAAAAAAGTCAATTAAGAAAAGGCAATATAGCCTATTCGAGACCATAAGCTTGGCCGAACGGCCTTGAACGCCCCTTGGGATGCGTCCCAGTGCGTCTCGAATAGGCTATATTAGTTATTATTACAACTTAGTTCTTTATCTGATTCTCTGCGCGATATTTCTTTACGCCTTCTCGTGCTGCTGCCGTCTGCGCCTCTTGCTTCGAATGCCCAACTCCAGTACCCTTCAAATTATCGCCTACATAAATACCCACCGTGAACTTTTTGTCATGATCCGGCCCCTCTTCGCGTAAGGTTCGATAAACCGGCGTCACACCATCAATCTTTTGCGCCAATTCCTGCACATAAGACTTCGGATCACGCCATAACCCCTCATCTAGCACCGTATCAATTTTGCTTAAAATATGCTTGGCGATAAACTCACGTGCCGCCTCATATCCCTGATCAAGGTAAATCGCACCAATCACCGCCTCAAAACAATCAGCCAGAATCGATTCATGTGCGCGCACAGATCCATGTGCCTCGCCTTTAGAAAGCCTCACAAATGGCTCATAACCTAGTTCTCTTCCTGCAGCACCAATCGACTCTGTGCGCACCAAAGCAGCACGCACCGCTGTCATAATCCCCTCAGGAAAATCATAATTCCGATACAAAAAATCCGAAGAAACCAACTCGAGTACCGCATCCCCCAAGTATTCTAGTCGTTCATTATGCTCATGCGCCGTTTTGTGCTCATTTACATAACTTCTGTGAGTTAAAGCTGTTACCAATAAATTGATATCATTAAATTCAAAACCTAACTTTTCTTTAGCAAAATCTTGATATTTAGCTGTTTCCATATTCCTCCTTAATAATCCCCCGCACGGATTTTTTTCTTGGCGATTAACATTAATTTTTCTATATCTTCATATTCAATCGCGTTTAGCGCATCCGCAAAAGAAAACCATTGAATCCCCTTCATCCATTTCTCGGGAATTGGCATCTCATGACTATCCAGAGCTTGTACTAAATAAATCTGAGTAGTCATCAGTACCAATTTGTCCATACGACGATATTTAAAATGAATTTTCCCCAGCCAAGACAGAATTGAAACATTTTTAAGACCAGTCTCCTCTTCAATCTCGCGCCTAGCAGTCATTTTGGCCGTTTCTCCAGGCTCAATATGCCCTTTTGGAATAGTCCAACGCTCTTTTGAATCTTGGATCAAAAGAATTTCGATGTCTTTTTGATCTTTGGTGAATCTAAAAACAATACCCCCCGAAGTCGGCTCACGCACAATTTCTTGAATAGCTGCCTTCTTGCGAAAGACTGCTGATTTTAGCTTATCGAGGGCCGATTCTTTAACTTGCTCAGTCGGTAACGCTTCCGGTACCTTTAGCGCTCTCCTCGCCGTTGGCTCTTCCAACGGTCTTCTTGTTAGTTCCATTGTCTTTAGTTTCAGTAATTCCCAGTTTTTTATAGGCAGTACCAAGTACGCCATTTATAAATTTAGATGAATTATCCGAGCCAAAAGCCTTTGCAAGCTCTACAGCTTCGTTAATTGCTACTTTGGGCGGGATTGAATCACCGCATTCCGAAAGTTCATATAGCCCCATCCGAAGTATGTTTCGATCAATTGCCGAAATCGATTCAATTGGCCATTCCGGCGCCATCGGCGCCAATGCTTTGTCTAATAGTTCAAAGCTATCGGCTACACCCTGAGCCAAATTATATACAAACTCTGTATCACCCAAAGCTTTTTCGTATGGCTCAATATTCTTGGCAACAATGACCTTCAAATCGACTTCTGGATCCTTTGCTAAAGTTCTGAGCTCGTACTCATACAAACTTTGCAAAACAATTACTCTTCCTAAATGTCGATTACTTGCCATATTTTTAATCTCTTATTATTTGTTAGTTTTAACTTTTAGATTCGGGGTCTTTTTCTTGGTTTCAAAAGCTTTAACGGGAGAAATCTTGTTGACTCTCCTAGCCAGCTCAAGCCTTAAGTGACTCCTACGTAGCCCAGTCTTGCGCGGGCTACTCTGTTTCTTAGGTTCAGGCATTTTACTCCTTAAATTTAATAGATAATTTTAACTATCATACCACAAAAAACTCAATTAGACAATAATTTTGCGCTAAGACCCTTAGCGATAACCGAAGTAGAATTACCGTAAAGATTAGAAGTAGTATTAACAATTGGCCCATTACAAAAGACAGCGAAGTTGGTATAGCCTATTTCACTCCTATATACGCCAGGGTCAATGGCAACAACAAACAAGGCTGAAGAAACCCTAATACCAAACCTAACTAATGTATGCATGCCTTTCCTCCTTTTGCTAAATCCATTTTAGCAAAAGGAAAATAAACAAGTCAACACTATTTTGATATTTTTCTCAAAGCCTTTTTGATAGCCGGACGATCAAATCCTATGATTCTTTCCCCATCTATTTCCGTCACTGGCACAGCCGTGATATCTGGCTCTTTCGTAGCATCCATTTCTTTGTATTCTACGCCCATATCATCCAGCCAAGCCATCAAAGCATGGCAATATGCGCAAGTTGGTGTCGTATAAATCTTAATCATAAACTCATTATACCATACATCGCAATTCCCGCCGCCACCGATACATTAAACGATTCCTTCTTTCCCTTCATTGGAATCTCTACAAATAAATCCATCAAATCATATAGTTCGGGCGAAATCCCGTGCACCTCCTCACCCAAGACCAGCAATACTTTACTTTTTAGCATCTTCTTAAGCTCAGGATCGTTCAGTTTTACTAATTTTTTATCTATATTATTTTCTAGACCAACCACCTGCCATCCACCATTTTTAAATTTCTCTACCTCTTTAAATATATCATGGGATGAATAAATATCTAGCATGTCTTCTGCGCCTAAGGCAGTTTTATGAATTTCCCGGTCCAACTTATCACGCAGATGCGGTAGCAAATCAGGGTCATGCACCCTTGGAGTATAGCCTGATAAAATCACGCGCTCAATCCCAAAGCCCTCAGCCGTTCTCAAAATTGCCCCCACATTATAGCAAGAACGAATATTATCTAGCACCAAAATCATATTACAATATTTAGAAGCTTAGCCTTCTTTACAAAAATCGTCTTTTTGATGCCACCCTCAGTATATTTTTGTACTTTTTTATCATTTAACGCTAAATCTGTAATCTTTTTCTCATCTTCCAAGTCATCGACAGCAACTAACAATTTAGCACGCAATTTACCGTTTACCTGCACTACAACTTCAACGGTATCGTCAATTAAATACTTCTCATCCCATTTCGGCCATTCGTCATCAGCATCTAGCTTTTCTAGTATTTCTGACGCCAAATGTGGCGCAAAAGGCTTAAGCAACTTACCAAGCGTAACCAAATCCTCCCTATCGGCGCCAACCTTATATAACTCATTCACATACTCCATCAAGGCCGCTACTGCAGTATTAAACTGGCATTTATAGATATCTTCCGTTACCTTTTTGATGGTTTTATGTCTAAGTGCAAGCGAATCCTTAGTACCGTCTTCTTCGGAACGCTCCTCAGAAGAGGCACCAACAGATTCGCCACCAAAACATAAATTATAACAACGGTTAAGGAATCTATAAACGCCACCTACACTCCTAGGGTCCCAAGCCGCATCAAGCTCCACTGGCCCAATGAACATTTCATAGGTACGCAACGTGTCAGCTCCGTATCCCTCATCAATTACATCTAACGGGTCAATTACATTGCCCTTAGATTTACTCATTTTCTTACCATCTGGCGCGTTAATATATCCATGATAAATCAATTTCTTGATTGGCTCTCTAAATGGCAAATAGCCCATATCAGCAAAAAACTTACACCAAAATCTGATATATAGCAGGTGCGCCACTGCATGATCTGCCCCCACATACACATCTGTCGGCGCCCAATATTTAATAGCTTCTGGGTCCCAGGCGTGCTCCGCATCATGCGGCGAAACATAACGCCACAAATACCAAGAAGAGCATGCATAGCCATCCAGAGTATCAGTCTCTCTGGTCATTTCTTCCATGTGCGTTTTACCAGTTTTAGGATCCTTGACTGGAATCTCAACCTTTAGCCAATCCTTAGCCTTAGCCAGCGCCGAACGCCCAGATGCGTCAGGTTTATAATCGTCAATCTCCGGCAACATTACCGGTAACTGATCTTCTGGGATAGGGTGTGCATTGCCATCTTTGCCATAGGCAATCGGAATCGGACAGCCCCAATATCTTTGTCGGCTAATTAGCCAATCGCGCATTTTGTAAGTGGTTTTAGGTGTACCAAACTGATCAAAATCACATAACTCCGTCTCCACAATTGGCAAATCAAACTTTTCGGCAAATTCATGGTCGCGCTCGTCCATAGCAGGCACTGCCATAATCGCCCCTGTACCATATCCAGCAAGCACATAATCCGCAACCCAAATCGGGATTTTTTCCTTAGTAGCTGGATTAATCGCGTACGCACCCGTAAACACGCCAGTTTTTTCCTTATTCTCCTGACGCTCAATCTCGGACTTTTTTAAGGCGTCGTCTTTGTATTTCATCACAGCATCGTAGACATCATCAGTAGCGATAAGCTCAATTATCGGATGCTCTGGCGCTAAAACCAGGAATGTTGCACCATGAATCGTATCTGGACGCGTGGTGAAAACTCGAATTGCTCTTGCGGGTACCTCTTCTGAGGGGAATCCGCAGTTGCTACGAGGACGCAGCGACGAGCCCCGTAAAGACGGGCGCGAGGAGCGTCCCGAAGAAGACGGTACCGCAAGAGCAAAGTCAATCTCTGCGCCTGTCGAACGTCCAATCCAGTTTTTTTGCATAGTTTTAATCTTATCGGGCCAATCCAAGGCATCAATTTCGTCAAGTAATTCATCCGCATATTCCGTAATCTTAAAGAACCACTGCTTCATCTTCTTTTTTTCTACCTCATGACCACAACGCCAGCATTTGCCATTTTCTACTTGTTCGTTAGCCAATACGGTCTGATCTACCGGACACCACCACTGATATGATTCTTTCTGATAAGCCAAACCCTTTTTATAAAGTTGCAAAAAGCACCATTGAGTCCACTTATAATACTCGGGCGAAGAAGTGTTTATCTCTCTATCCCAATCGATTGCATATCCCAATCTCTTGGCCTGTTTGCGAAAATTGTCAATATTTGTCTTTGTTACCGCTTGTGGCGCCGTACCAGTTTTGATTGCATAATTTTCGGCCGGCAAACCAAACGTATCGTAACCAAATGGCCGCATCACACTAAGACGCTGTTGTTCATAAAACCTCGTTAGCACATCTACAATAGTAAAATTCCGCACATGCCCCACATGGAGCCCCGCCCCTGATGGATACGGGAACATCTCTGCAAGGTACATCTTAGGCGTACCCTTCTTAATCTCCGCCCTATACGGTTTTTCTTTTTCCCATTTTTCCTGCCATTTTGCTTCTATTTTAAGAGGTTCATATCTATCCATTCTCTCATTATACTACACTACACTTGATTTTTCCACTCTTGTGTGCTATAATTAGAATATATGAAACATTTCAACCTCTAGCCAATGCGTTAGAGCGTTTTTTTATTGTCTTAATCCTAATTCGCCAAAGTAAAGGATTTACCAGAGGGCGGAGTAGCAGTAACCGAAGTAGTCTTGCCGTAAAGATTAGAAATAGTATTAGAAATTGGCGTTGCGGCTCCATTAGTTTTTGGAATAGTCACAGACCAGGTGGTGGCGCTGTAGCCGGCATAGGAGAACATTTGGTTCATATTCGTCACACTAGCAGTGTTCCAGGAGGAGAGATCTAGAGCGAAAGTGGTGGCACTGTAGCCGGCTTGTTGGAACATGCCAGCCATATTCGTCACACTAGCAGTATTCCAGGAGGAGAGATCTAGGCTGAAAGTGGTGGCACTGTAACCGGCATAGTAGAACATTTGGCCCATATTCGTCACGCTAGCCGTGTTCCAGGAGGAGAGATCACCTACGGACCAGGTGCCAGAGTTGTAGCCGGCAGAGGAGAACATGTTAGACATATTCGTCACGCTGGCAGTGTTCCAGGAGGAGAGATCGCCTACGGACCAGGTGCCAGAGTTGTAGCCGGCAGAGGAGAACACGTAAGACATATCCGTCACGCTAGCCGTGTTCCAGGAGGAGAGATCGCCTACGGACCAGGTGCCAGAGCTGTAGCCGGCATAGGAGAACATTCGGTTCATATTCGTCACACTAGCAGTGTTCCAGGAGGAGAGATCGCCTACGGACCAGGTGCCAGAGCTGTAGCCGGCATAGGAGAACATGTTATGCATATCCGTCACACTAGCAGTGTTCCAGGAGGAGAGATCACCTACAGACCAGTTGGTGGCGCTGTAGCCGGCATAGGAGAACATGCTAGACATATTCGTCACGCTAGCCGTGTTCCAGGAGGAGAGATCGCCTACGGACCAGGTGGTAGCGCTGCGGCCAGCATAGGAGAACATGCTAGACATATTCGTCACGCTAGCAGTGTTCCAGGAGGAGAGATCGCCTACAGACCAGGTAGTGGCGTTGCGGCCGGCATAGGAGAACATGTTATACATACCCGTCACGCTAGCCGTGTTCCAGGAGGAGAGATCGCCTACGGACCAGGTGATGGCGTTGTAGCCGGCATTTTGGAACATGGCATACATATTCGTCACGCTAGCCGTGTTCCAGGAGGAGAGATCGCCTACGGACCAGGT
>CAMNGP010000007.1 GCA_946538495.1 uncultured Candidatus Saccharibacteria bacterium | reverse complement strand
TTAAGCAGGGAATTGCACAGATTGAGCAGGCATTTGAGACTGGATTGGTTTTTGAGTCTGAAGCGTGGAAGGGCGCGATTACGCGAGTATTGAGCGAAAACAGGGGTAGATTTGACGAAAACGCTGAAACGTGGTATAATGATACTATTGAGCCTGCAACACTACATTTTGCAGGCATTTTCTCTGACGGTGGGGTGCATAGCCATATTTCTCATTTAGAAAGAATGGTTGAGAAGGCTTACAATCTCGGCGTGAAACGGATACGAGTGCATGCTGTGTTTGATGGTCGCGATGTGCCACCACAGAGTGAACCTAAATTCATTAAGGAATTTGAAGAATTTGCTTCACGATTTAGGGATGCAGATATCAAAATTGCTTCGGGCGGTGGTAGGATGACTACGGTGGCGGATAGATATGAGAATGATTGGAGCGTGGTTGAGCGTGGTTTTAAGATGATGGTTGATGGGGTGGCTGATTATTATTTTCATTCCGCTGAAGAGGGGATTTTGCAGCTAAGAAGGAATAATCCTAAATTACAAGATCAAAATTTGCCGGCCTTTGTGATAGTAGACGACGACGAAAGGCCAGTTGGTAAGATTGAAAAAGGTGACGCTTTGATTTATTTCGATTTTAGAGCGGATCGAGCAATTGAGATTGCGGAAGCGTTTACTTACCGTGATTTTACACACTTTGAACGCGGTGATTATTCGCCAGATGATGTATTCTTTGTTGGCATGACCGAATATAATTCGGATACGCACGTGCCAGAACATCGTTTGGTGGAGCCGGTAAGAATTAACGATACTCTGAATCGGTTTTTAAGTAAAAGAGGGATAACTCAATTAGCGGTTTCTGAAACGGTAAAATTTGGCCACATTACGTATTATTTTAATGGTAATAGTTACGAAAAATCTGCAGGTGAGGAGTTTTGCGAAATTGAATCAGATAAGGAGCCGTTTGAGACGCGCCCCTGGATGAAGACGGCAGAGATTACCGATAAAGTGATTGCGGAGGCGGATAAATATGATTTTATTAGGTTGAACTTTCCGGGTGGTGATATGGTAGGGCATACGGCGGACTTTGACGCCACAATAATTGCAATGGAGGCAATAGATTTGTCTTTGAGACGGATTGCTAAGAAGATTGATGAGCTTGGTGGAGTAATGATGATTGTAGCGGATCATGGTAATGCTGAGGAATTATTAGATAAGAACGGTATGCCGAAAACGGCTCATACGACTAATCCGGTGCCATGTATTCTTTATGACAATACGAAGAATAAGGCGCACTATCGATTAGCTAAAGTTCAAAATCCTGGTCTAGCTAATTTGGCGGCGACGGTTGCGGTGCTGCTTGGGCAGAATGATTATCCCGAGACTTGGAATGCGTCACTGATTAGTGTGATATAATCAGTTTATTATGATTACGAAAGCTATTATTCCGGTTGCTGGTTGGGGGACAAGGCGACTACCAATTACTAAAATTATTGAAAAATCGATGTTGCCAGTAGGGAACCGCCCTTTGGTGGATTATTCTGTGCAGGAACTAATTAAGGCCGGGGTCAAGGATATCTACATGGTGATTTCTAATGTGGAGCCTTGCCAAGTGCAAGAATTTTATAAAGACAATTTGGCTTTGAACCAATATTTGGTTGATCGCGGTAAAGAGGATCGCTTGGCGCTAGCTAAAACTTTGCCGGATGGTGTAACTATTCACTATACCGTACAGGATCCAGCGGGTAAATATGGTACGGCAGTACCGATTGCCTTGGTGGTAGAAGAATACCGCATTGATGAGCCAGTTTTGGTGTTTATGGGGGATGATTTTATCTGGAATCCAGAGGGCGAGTCGGCAGCGGAGGCCTTGATTAAAGCCGCTGGCGAGAACGAATCTGCAATTTTGGGTGTTGAAATTGATAAGAACAAGGTAGAGAAATATGGTGTACTATCGGCAAAAGATGGTAGGTTGGTAGGAGTAGTGGAGAAGCCTACTCCAGAGGAAGCACCGTCGAATTTGATTAATGTTTCTAAATACATCATGGCTCCTGATCTATTAGATCGCATTGTGAAATACGTGAACGAACATGATTTTGGACCTCAAGATCAAGAATATATGGTTACGGATCCGATTGATGAATATATCAAGGATGGCGGCGTGATGAGGGTTGCTCCTACTACTGGCGAGTACTTGGACGGCGGTTCGGTAGAGGGATGGCTACATGCGAATAATGTAGTGTGTGGTGGGAAGAAATAGTATTGCCAAAAAAGCACGGTTCGATCAACGTGCTTTTTTAGGCAAAGTTATTTCTTTTCGCCGACGTTCATTTCGCGGACCATGCGTTCTAATTTGCGAAAATCGATTTTATTAGCGACAGTTTGTGGGAACTCGTCCATGAATACTATTTTACGTGGGATTTCGGAAGGTTTGAGTGTAATGCGGTCACGACCGATATTGAAGGTTTCAGTGGCAGTTTTCATGATGGAACGGCGAGTTTCGTTATTTTTGAAAACGCCTTCTTTTAAGACGATAAAGGCATAGGCGGCGGTTTCATATTTGGGGTCTGGTCCTTTGACGATTTGACAAGATTTGACTAAACTAGAGCGCATGACGGCGGCACGGACGTATTCGTAATAGACTTTGGCTGGCACGTTATTGATAAAGAATCTAGAACGACCGACTAGAGTTACAAAACCAGTGGGGCTAACTGAGGCGAAATCACCGGTAGCTAGCCAGCGACGATGTTTGACTTTGAAAAATTTGTCTTCGTTGATATCTGGACGATTGTAATATTCTTTGAGCATGTGTTTGCCGTTAACGCAAATCATGCCAACATGGCTAAAGTCTAATTCTTCGCCAGTTTCTGGGTCTAGAATCATTACATTGACCCCGGCGGGGATTTTGCCAACTGTGCCTGGGTGGTAAGTTTGGCCTACGGAAGTTGAAATTAGGCCAAGAACTTCTGCTAACCCGTAGCCGTTACAGAGGACGGCGCGAGTGGCGCCGTGGTCGTTTAGGAGTTTGATGGCGCGGTCGGCGACTTCAGGGTCCAGACGCTCGCCACCAGAGGCGAACATTTTGACGTGATCCATATTAACATCTGGAGAGAGGTATTTTTCGAGAAGTTCGATAAGGGCCGGAACGGCGAATATTGTGTCGGGGTTTTTGCTCATGTAATAATCGAAGTTATCTGTGCCGATATCTGGGGTTAAAATGACTTTGCCGCCGCCAAGGATAGGCGACATCGTGGAGACCCAAAAACCATAAGGATAATTGAACTTGACGAATTGCATCCAGGTATGGATTCTTTTATCCCACATTTTGACTTTGGCGGCCGTTTTATTATAAATGGCGCCAGAAACTAGGGCCTTGTTTGTGAAGGACAAAGGTTTTGGTCCAGAAGTAGAGCCTGAAGTAAAGGTGATTAATGCGACTTTGTTGGCGCTGAAGGTGTTTTTAGGGATGCGGCCTTTGTGTTTTTCGGCAATCTTTGGAATACTTGTTTTGCCGACTGTGGCGCCTTCGAGAGTGGATGAACCATCGAAATTAACGACGTATTTGAGCATTTTTGCATCTTTTTTGTAGTTTTTGATTTTGTTTTCGGTTTTTTCGTGGACTACTAATACGGTGGATTTGAATTCTTCTAGGTATTGCAAGATTGTGCTTCTAGGTGTAGCTTCGTCAAAGAAAGATATGATGGCGCCAATTTGATTAGCGGCCAAGAATAAAACGAGGTTTTCGTAGACTGGGCGACCTGAGGCTACGGTGATAATGTCGCCAGATTTGACGCCGAGCTCGAGCAGGGCTTTGGCAAAGATTTTGCGGTCACGCTTCATTTCGCGGCGCGTGAAACTTAGATCTTTTTGGTCGACGACAATGTCGTCATTGTGCTTAAAGCAGGATAGGGTGAACAGGGCTGATATGCTGATATGCGGCACAAGGGGTGCACGCTTCTGATGCTTGATTTTTAACATGGTTTATCTCACTTATATTCGATAATTATATCACGAATTGATTAGACTGTGTAAAACTCAAGGTAATTATTGACAATCTTTGGGTTATGTGGTATAATCGTTTTGAATGGCCCTTTTGTAGGGTTTTTGAACTTTTAAGGAAGGGAGTTTTATGGCAGAGGTGATAAACTTTGTCAGGAAGGAGAACTGCAAACCTCCGATCGAGGTGCAGCGAATCAGGGAATATGCGATGATCGTTCGTTTCCGCTCAGCTTTTTTTAATCGGGAGCATCTAATATCCGCATTGTCGGACATTTGTAATTATCAGCCTTATTGGTCGATTATCTTTATCGACCAGGAGGATGAGCGTTACATGGGTGGATTCGAGTCGTTCATCTTCTTCGTTTCGCGCGATGCACCTGTTAACATGGACAATGCTTTGCGGCAAATTTTGTATCTTGCCACTAAGAGCGTGTACCAGGTGGAGTGTCGCTTGAGGGGAGATAGCTTTATTGATCAGGAATTTCCTCGTGATTTGCTTGATCCTTGCACGTTGCAGACGCTTCATTGTGCTGGTGTAAATACACTGCACGATTTAGCTGCTTGTACGAGGGAAGATTTGTGCGCTGCCCCTGGAATGACCACTGAAAGGATATACAAGATTGAAAAATACTTGTATTCCTTGGGGTGGTCGCTCTATCCTTCAAAGATCCCGCAGTGAAAAATGGTCGCGCTGAGTTTTGGCGCGACCATTCTGTTTTTTGGATTGTTTAGATCTTCTTACGCGGCATCTTCTTTCTTCATGTGATGTATAAGGATTTGGTTTATGCCATCTTGAATCTTTATGACGTTAGCTTGGAACAACACATTGGCATGAAGTGGGTTGGTCAGATTGATTAGTTCTTCTTTGCGGAGAATTAGTTGCTTTATGAAATCTTCTTCTTCTGGTGTCAGGTCTGGTATTGATGACACTACATCTAATTGTTCTTCAAGCGAGTCGATTCTGTCAGTAAGATCTTCTATTGTTTTTGGAGCTTCCTCGACAGCTTGCAAGCCAAACATGCCAATTTGAGCTTTTCTTTTGTCGTCGCTGATTTTTTGGTCGATTTTGGTTACGTGCCCATAGCTGCCAACGCCACCAGCTGTCATCCTGCCGCCAGCTAGGTCGGTAACTCTGGTTAATCTGTTATTTGCGTCATATGATAAATGGTCATCGCGGGGTCCATTTTTATCCATTTATGTTTCCTTTCGTTTTTTACGCCTATGGTTAAATTATAACACAATAATTGATTTGTGTTATAATTTAACCATAAATAATTTGAAAGGTTTTAAATGGAACAGAATAATAACGCAGCTAGTACGCCCGTAGCTAGTTCGTCTACAGCTCAAACAAATGTGGCGCCCGTTACTCCTCAGGATTCACCATCAAAGATGTCTTCGCCAAAAGATGACGTCGTGTTTGCCGATAAGCCAAAAAGTAACGGAATGTTGCTAGGCATGATTTTGCTTGGGATATTGGCAGTGGGCGGAATTGGCTTTGGTGCGTGGGCAATGATGGATGGTAATGCACAAAAAGAAGTTTTGAACACGCAGATTGATGCGTTGAAACAGCAGAATGATGAGTTGCAAGAAAAATTGAGCAGTGTGGCAGTGGCTACGATAGATAAGGATGTAGATGCTAGTGACGTGAATGCTGGTGATTACATTTATGTGGGGGGATGGGGACTCAAAATTAAAATTCCGGAAGAGCTGAAAAACGTGAGTTATAATATTGACGATAATAAGTTTTACGGTAATATGCTATGTGTGTCCGGGGTGGCTAATGGTGCGACCGAAGATGCAGAATTTGCTGATTTATCCAGAAACTATCCGGGATTAGGGTGTATTTATAGAGTTAAACATGGAGCGGAATGGTCGCAACTTGGGACGGTAGCGTTTTCTGATGACGATTATGATTACATTTTTAGCGGGTCGCAGGCAGTTTATTCTACTACAGAGGAAATGAAGACTTTAGAAAATCAATCAAGGTCGTTGGTTAGTGATATGCTTAGAAATCAGGATAATTATTCCAAGTTTTAATAACAGAGTAATATTTAGAAAATTAGCACTCTTGACAGTAGAGTGCTAATTTTATATAATAGGGGGTATTATGCAGGAAGAATTTGCTGAAATCATGAATAAACTGTCCGAAAATGCACGTTTTGCGTTGCAGAAATCGGATTATTATGCCAAAAGATACAATAACGGCTATATGGGCACAGAACACCTGCTGCTTGGGATAATGTCGATGGATAATTCGACAGGTGCAAAAATGTTACGAGAGGAAGGCGTAACGACGGAGGAAATAGAAAAAGCACTGAACAAGGTAGCGGTGGAGGTGCCCGGCTCAGACATGGCGATGATGTCTTTGTCTGAGGCGGTAATCTTGACTCTTCGAATGGCTCAAAACTACACCAAAGAACAAGGCCTAACGGTAATAGGTACAGAACATGTTTTGTATGCTTTGCTTAGCCAGCCGAACTCGCGGGCTTCGCTGATCCTGTCTGGTCTAAAAGTAGACAATGAAAAGGTTTTAGACGAAATTGAACAGTTGGTAGAAGAACAGACAAAGGATGAAAAGTTAAAAGCTGAAAAGGCGAAATATTTAAATAAAAAACAACTAAAATTTTTGAGTCGTTATGGCAAGGATTTGACGGAGGAAGCAAAGCAGGGCCATCTCGACACGGTGATCGGCAGGGAAAATGAGATTGAACGAGTTGTAACCGTGCTTTCGCGTCGGACTAAATCCAACCCAGTGTTGATTGGTGAGGCTGGTGTAGGTAAAACTGCAATTGTCGAAGGTTTGGCAACTAGAATTGCTAATAATGAGGTGCCAGGCAACTTAATCGGTAAGCACATCTATCAGATAGATCTTTCTTCGCTTGTGGCCGGTACAAAGTTTAGAGGCGAATTTGAAGAAAGAATAAAGGGCGTAATTGATGAAGCGATGGGTGACGAGTCTATATTGCTATTTATTGATGAAATCCATTTGCTTTGTGGTGCTGGCTCGGGCGAGGGGTCGATGGATGCGGCCAATATTTTGAAGCCGGCCTTAGCGCGTAATTCGATTAATTTAATAGGCGCCACTACGTTAGACGAATATCGTAAAACGATAGAAAAAGATAAAGCGTTGTCAAGACGTTTTCAGACGGTGATAGTAGAAGAGCCTTCGGCGGCGGTGACTTTACGAATATTAAAAGGAATTAAGGGCCATTACGAAAAACATCACGGTGTAATTATTCCAGACGAACTATTAGAAACTGCAATTACGATGGGTCAGAGATACATTAACGATAGGTTTATGCCGGATAAGGTAATAGATATTATCGATGAAGCATCAGCGATTTGTAAAGTGGCGGCAGACAAAAAAGGTGGTGGCAAATATAAGAAGATGAAGATTGAAGTGGCAGCGCTGGAGAAGAAAATCGTGGAGGCTGCTGAGGCGGAAGAATACGAAAAAGCTGCGGAATATAAGACGGAGAGCGAAAGACTGAAAAAAGAAATAAAGAAGCTTGAAAAGGCCGGCGTGAAGGAAACTGAGAATCCGAAGCTAACTGAAGAGAATCTAGCAACGGCCGTGTCGCTTAAAACTGGAATTCCGGTATCCAAAGTGCATGGCTCAGAAATGAAAATGCTCTTAAACCTAGAGGACGAGCTTAAGAAATCGATTATTGGTCAGGATGAGGCGGTGGATGCCGTGGCAAAGGCAATTAGAAGAGGCCGAAGTGGCATTACTGATTCGCGAAGACCGATTGGTTCATTTCTATTTATGGGACCGACTGGCGTCGGTAAGACGGAGCTTGCGCGGGTGATTGCTCGGGAGGTGTTTGGAGGCGAAAATGCTCTCGTAAAGATTGATATGAGCGAGTTTGGCGAAAAACACAATGTGTCGCGACTCGTGGGTGCCCCAGCTGGGTATATAGGCTATGATGATGGCGGAAAGCTAACAGAGGCGGTGCGGCGTAAGCCATATTCGGTGATTTTATTTGATGAAATCGAGAAGGCTCATCCAGATGTATTTAATATTCTATTGCAAATTCTAGAAGATGGTATTTTGACGGATGGCCAAGGTAATAAAGTTAAATTCAATAATACGATTGTGATTTTGACGTCAAATCTTGGTTCAGCAGATATGTATCGCGAATCTGAACTCGGGTTTACGGCGAAGACGGCAAGAGA
The DNA here is from genome assembly GCA_946538495.1 of uncultured Candidatus Saccharibacteria bacterium. GTDB lineage: Bacteria > Patescibacteriota > Saccharimonadia > Saccharimonadales > Saccharimonadaceae > Nanosyncoccus. Next base: position 18,741 of record CAMNGP010000007.1, on the reverse strand, counting down.
TAAAAAAGCCCTGGCTGAGGAATATGAAGAGAATAAATCTTACGCTATGAAAGCCTTAAAGAAAGTAATGCGACCAGAGTTGATCAATCGTTTGGACAATATCTTGGTGTTCCATGCTTTAACTAAAAAAGATGTAGAAAAAATCTTTGACAATTTGATTAATGACCTAAAGAAGCGATTAGCAACGAAGGGTATTGGTTTAAAAATTGACGAGAAGGCTAAGGAATACCTAATAAAGGAAGGATACGATCCGAAAAATGGTGCTCGTCCGTTAAGACGAAAGATCGAAGAGGATGTAGAATCGCTTTTGTCAGAAGAAATAATAGCAGAAAACTTAAAAAAAGGTGATATCCCGACATTAAAGCTTATTAATAAGAAACTAAAACTGGTAAAGGAGTAATTATGACAAAAAATTATTTAGTGCCTACAGTAGTAGAAGAAACCAATAAAGGGGAGAGAGCGTATGATATTTATTCGCGACTTCTTAATGATCGAATTGTGTTTTTGGGCGAAGATGTGAATTCACACACGGCGAATTTAGTAGTGGCGCAACTTTTGTATTTGGCACACGAAGACCCCAAAAAACCTATCAAGCTCTATATCAATTCTCCAGGCGGATCGGTTTATGATGGTCTAGCAATTATTGATACGATGAATTATATTGAACCAGACGTAGAGACTATTGGAATCGGGTTGCAGGCATCAATGGGCGCAATGCTGCTAAGCTCCGGTGCTAAAGGTAAGAGATATTGTTTGCCAAATGCAAGAATTATGATTCATCAGCCATCATCTGGTACTGAGGGCAAGATTACTGACCAAGAAATCATGTTGCGAGAAGGGGTGTTTCTAAAGAAGCGTTTAGCAGAGATTTTCGCTAAGAATACTGGCAAAAAACTGGAACAAGTCGAGAAGGATATGGACCGTGACAATTGGATGAGCGCAGAAGAAGCCAAAAAATATGGAATTATAGACGAGATTATAAAGTAACTCTTGAAAAAATAAAACAACTATGGTAAAATAACGGGTAATTGTTTAATAATAAAGGTAAGATATGAGTTTTTCTATTCTAAAGCAAATTGGTGACGCGCAAAAAAAGAAAGCTGTAGTTGATGTGCGTTCTGGTGATACCGTTAAAGTCACTCAAAAAATTAAGGAAGGTGAGAAGTTCCGTTTGCAGGTGTTTGAGGGTGTTGTGATTCGTGTGGATCGCAAGGATTCTCATACTGCGAGAATTGTAGTTCGCAAGGTTACTTCTGGTGTAGGTGTCGAAAAGTCATATTTGATTCACTCACCGTTGGTAGAGAAGATTGAAATTACCAAGCGCGCAAAGGTACGTCGCAACAATTTGTCGTATCTGCGCAATCGTTCTGGTAAATCAGCTCGTCTTGCTGGCAAAGATTTTGACCGTGCAGAAGTTAATAATGTGACTGTGAAAGAAGAGGAAATTCCTGCAGAAGCCAATGAAGAAGTTGCTGAAGAGCCAAAGGTTGAAGAAACTTCTAAAGAAGAGGTTGCCAAAGAGGAAGCACCAAAAGAAGAAGCTCGGGCTGAAGAAGCCTAAATGGCAATTCTAGGTATAGATGAGGTTGGACGCGGGCCCTTAGCGGGCCCGCTTGTCGTGGGTGCAGTTATTTTACCAGAGAATAAACCAGATTGGGTAGCGGAACTAAAAGATTCTAAAAAACTATCAGTAAAAAAACGAGAAAAACTAAATGAGGTGATTCGAGCGGAGGCATTAGCGACTGGCTTGGGTTGGGTAAAACCAGCGGAAATTGACGAGCTTGGAATCAGTCGGGCTTTAAAACTGGCGACCAGAAGAGCAGTGAAGATAGTGCAAAAACAACACGTGGCGTTTTCGCAAATTGTGATAGATGGAAAGGTAAATTTTCTACAAGATACGCGGTTAGGGAAATACGTTTCTACGATGGTAAAAGCTGATGATTTGGTAAAGGAAGTGTCGGCCGCATCTATTATTGCTAAAGTGGCAAGAGATGATTATATGGTTATGTTGGCGGAAAAGTATCCAAAATACGGTTTCGAAAATCATGTAGGGTATGGCACCGCTAAGCATCTAGCAGCGATTCGAGAATTTGGAATTTGCGAAGAGCATCGGCGAAGTTTTGAACCGATCAAAAGCATGGTGGGCTTTGTGCGAAATCCTTCTATGTCTCGGGGGGCGGTAAAGAATACAACGGTTATAGGGAAACGGGCTGAGGATAAAGTGGCGAAGTATTTAGAGTCTCAAGGACACAAGGTTTTAGCGCAAAATTACAAAACAAAGGTTTGTGAGATTGATATTGTTTCGGCATTAAATAATGAAATCTATTTTACAGAAGTAAAGTATCGGAAAAACGCTAACTTTGGCGGAGGTTTAGCGGCGATTACACCCGAAAAGCAACAGAAAATGAAATTTGCAATGGAGGTATTCTTGAAGGAGAATTCAGAATATAGAAATTGGCAGCCGTTTTTGGCGGTAGCCGATGTGACTGGTGAAGATTTTGTGTTGAATGATTGGTTTTTGCTGACTGTTTGATGATATAATTGGGTTTATGGAAGAAAAGCATAATAATAAAACCGAGGATACCGAAAAATTAGTTAATAATAAAGAATTGGTCGTTGAGCCTAAGGACAATCAGAAGGTCATTGATCGCAAAGGTCTGTATATTAGTGGCGGCATTGTGACCGTGATAATAATTGCGTTGATTGCTTTGATAGTAACGATGTTGCTTTCTAATTCTAATCATGATGACGGCGATACCAGTGGTGGTGCGTACGTTGAGGTTGATGAAGATGAGGAAGTAAAGAATACGGAATTGTCTAGTGGTAGTGCGGTTGTTGAAATTGATGGCAGGTCGGTAGAGTATGCAGGGGCGTATGTAGTAGATGGAATTGAGGCGACGGTTACTTCCGGCACGTATGAATCTGCAAAAGACGACGAAGTTGTATTTTTGGTAGTGAATGGCGGATCCTTAGTAATTGACGGGGATGTGACAATTAATAAAACTGGAAGTGAAAATTTTCAAGGTCGTGGGGATAATTACAGTTTTTATGGTACCAATTCGGCGATAGTGGTGGTAGGTGATGGTTCTTCGGCGACAATTAACGGAGCAAAGATTAATACGAATGTGTCTGGAGCAAATGCGGTAGTAGCTACAAATGGGGGCATGGTGGGAATATCTGATTCCATGATTTTTACAACTAAGGATAATTCTAGAGGACTACACGCTACTTATAAAGGAGCAATTGAAGCGGATACAGTAACGATTACTACGGAAGGCGGTTCGTGTGCTGCACTAGCAACAGATCGCGGCGAGGGTACGGTGACCGCAAATAATATGACTTTGTCAACGGCTGGTGCTGGATCGCCTTTGATTTATTCTACGGGAGTGATTGCGGTGTCTGATTCGACTGGCGTTGCAACGGGAGCGCAAATTGCCGTGGTGGAAGGCAAAAATTCTATTACATTAGAAGATTGTGATTTTAGTACGAATGGAATTGGTAATCGCAATAATGTGGATAATGCTGCAGTGATGATTTATCAATCAATGTCTGGAGATGCTGGCATGGGGACTGGTACTTTTGAGGCAGCGAATTGCAAATTTACTGTTCTTGCTAATTCTGAGGTATATAATACTACTCCGTTTTTCTTTGTGACAAATACCGAGGCTACAATTAAACTAACTGACGTGACTGCGAACTTTTATGAGGATAGCTATTTTGTTTTGGCGGCAGGAACGAACGAATGGGGTAGAGCCGGCGCGAATGGTGGCAAAGTGACGATTGACGCTTCAAATTTGACCGCTACCAATACTACTTTGGGCGTAGATGAGATTTCGAGCGTGAAGGGACTTTAGGATAGACAGACGAAGGTAGTGGGGGATGGGCTCGAGGCCTTGGATTAGTTTGATGTGATATAATGAAAGAAAAGGAGGTATATGGAACCATCTGAAGAAATGACAGAGAAGATTATTAAAAAACTGTTGGGGGCTTTGCCGGATGAAGCAGAAGATGATTTTCAGGCTTGGCTGAAAGAACCGAGCGACGAAGGACTAAACGCGTTGCTAGACAAATATAATATTGATGCTAATAAAATAGCGCGAGAAGTGGTGTTGGAGGAAAGAAATGCGTAATTCTGAAAATAGTTATGATAGTAGAATTAATAATGGAAATACCGATTGGGATTCTTTAGGCGAGGATGAATTTAAGCGACGCCAAGTTGAGAGAATGCAAGCGCGAGCCGATAGACGCTACGAAGAAGCGCAAAAGTCGAAGAAAGCGATGAGAATAATTGCGGCTTTGGTTTTCTCGGCGGTGTTGGCGATTACTGGTGCAGTTAGGGCAGATGCGGGTGGTCGTTCGCTAGACGGAATGATAAATATGGAGAGGGTGATAGGAGAAACGCAAACTTTTTATGTCAATTCGGTTACTTTGGTGGATGGGCCAAATATCCGGAGTAATCCTTGGATACCTGATAGAGAAGACGGGTCAAATATAGCCATGGATTTCGGTGAAAAGGGACAAGAGGCGCGGGTTCCTTATCAGGGGGAGGCTTATTATTATTGTAATGAATATGATCCGAATGGAGGGTGGTATGGATTTCCGGCAGAGGCATTTGCTGAGTGTCTGTACGAGAATGCATTTATCAGTGGAGATGAAGCGGAGCAATTAGCGAAAAAAAATATTGTTTGGATTAACGAAGAATACATGGCAGTTGATAGAAAAGAAGCAACACAAAATTAATTTAAATATAAAGCCATTTTAAGGAACAATATCAGACGTTAAATTTGAATTCGACCACGTCGCCGTCTTGCATGACGTAGGTTTTGCCTTCGGTGCGGAGCTTACCGGCTTCGCGGACGGCTTTTTCGGAACCGAGTTTTTTAAGATCGTCATAATTACAAATTTGAGCAGCGATGAAACCACGTTCAAAATCAGTGTGGATGGTGCCGGCGGCTTCGGGAGCGGTGGCGCCCTTTTTGATAGTCCAGGCGTGGCATTCTTTTTTGCCTGCGGTGAGGAAGGATTGTAATCCTAAGGTTTCATAGGCGGCCTTGATGAGTTCGCCCAAGGCATCATCTTTTACTCCGTAGCTTTCGAGGAATTCTTTGCGTTCGGCTCGGTTCATGCCAGACATTTCCTCTTCAAGCTTAGCGTTGACAAAGATGGCTTCGGCAGGCTTGACGAGTTCTTTTAGTTTAGATTGAAGCTCGGTGTCGGTGAGGCCTTGTTCATCGACGTTAAACATATAGATGACGGGCTTGTCGGTAAGATAGGGGATGTTTTCGTCCTCAAGGCTCTTTTTGCGTTTGGCTTCGACTCTTGAGCGGGTTTCTTCGTCGGCTAATTGTAACTCTAGATTGATGATGTCGATATCGTCTTTAGCTTGTTTTAGGATGTCGTCTTCGGGTTTGTTGTCGGCACGAACGATGTCATCGTTTTTGAAGGCTCTTACTACATGACAGATGGCTTGGCATTCGCGGATGTGGGCGAGGAATTTGTTGCCAAGCCCCTCGCCTTTACTGGCGCCAGCGACGAGGCCGGCGATGTCGACAAATTCAACTGTGGCTGGGACTACTTTATCGGTTTCGTATATTTTGGCAAGTACGTCTAGCCGCTCATCGGGCACTGGTACGATACCAACGTTTGGTTCGATGGTAGCAAAAGGATAATTGGCGGCGAGAGCGCCAGCGTTTGTAAGAGCGTTAAATAGTGTAGATTTGCCGACATTAGGCAAGCCGACAATGCCGATCTTTAAGTTCAAAACCAACCTTTCTATCTGTTATTATGGGTATCATTATAACATATTTTAATTAGTATTTGATTTAGAAGTTATTGACCTTGATTTTTCTAATAGTGCGATTGGCTATTGCGATTAATAATAGAATAATGGAGAGGCTTGTTGCGAAGATGATTAATACGATGCTTACTGTTGCGAAACTATTATCTGATGTAAATAAGCCAGTGTCTGGTGCCTTTATGTCGTCGTTTTCTGAAGGTGGATTTAACGTTTCATTGTTATTTTCCTCGTTACTTTCTTCATTGTTTGGCAGTATTTCATTCAGGATTGATATTTTTGAAACTCTATATTCTATTGGGATATTGTCTTGCATTGTAAAATCTGGTTTTCTTTGCGTACTATAAGATGAGGAGGGGTCGTTTATTGGAATCATATACCATGATGAGACCGTCGCTGAAGATTGATAATTTTTGCTTTTTAACGCTTCGATCGAATCGTTGTCATCGATCCATGTAGGGTCAATGTAATACCAATTATCGTTGATATACACAGCAGTCCATGCGTGTTCACTATTCATACAATTATTAAGATTTGTACAACCGCCGATGTTAATTGCAAAAATACCAAGTTTATTCAGGAGTCTACTTTCAAAGTTTGAATAATGTACACATACGCCTTTTTCTTGGTCGAATATCGATTCGTAGAGGGGGAGGCCTGTGTATGAATTATCGGAATCGTACTCCAAATGCTCTAAAACATATAAAGTAACTAATCTGATGATATCAGTATTGGTACCATCGCTTTTGGAGTATATTCCTTTAGCTATGTTGTTTATTTTTTCTTCATAGGTTTGGAGCCCATATATGTTATTGAGTTTTTGTTTGTATTCTTCATTTAGGGGGTCACTGTCGTGGATTTTTGGGCTTTCTACTTTATCGCCAATTATATATGTACAATGTAAATTTATGGAATTAAAATCATTTAAATCAATAGTGGCAAGGTTTATTATTGAATCATTGATATTGAGTGAGGTGATTGGCTTATCTAGGTTGATGATGACTCCATCTAGTACGACAGTTTTTGTTAGCCAAATCTCTTTCAATAGGGAGAACTTAGAAAAATCAATTTGTGGTAGTAACTCTGATTCGTTGCCTTCAATCGTAAGCGCAATAACCTCATCATATAGTGATTTATTATTTATTAAATCTTGTGGATGATACTCCGAGTAAACAACGGCGGCTTTAGCTGTGTTAATCGGTAATGATATTAGTAGAGCGATAATGCCCATGAACAATGTTAATAATTTTTGAGTATATTTTTTCATTTTTGTATTTGACCTTGACTATGTTTTTATTTTAATATATTTTCTTGAGAAATTCAAGAGTTTGTTGGGCTTTTGTGAATTATTTTACTATTTTGGTTTTAGAAGGTGAATTTTGATGGAAAATGGGATAAAAGAAATAGGTTGGTTTGGAAATTCAAGATTCCGATCTTTAAATTCATAACTAACCTTCTAGACTGTTATTATAGGTATAATTATAACATTTTTTGGTATATAATATGTATATATTAGTAAGGAGGAGATTTTATGGGGATTTTCGATGAGGATGACGAGAAACTTGGGATAAGCCATGATAGCATTCATGAGGCGATGCATGCTGGACATCCGAAAAACATTCACGAATCTATACATGATCATAATAAAATTCATGAGTCAATGCATTTCGGAAAGGATAAAGTCGTGAGTCCGTTTAGTGCATTTGACGATGATGATAACTAGGTTTTTAGTATGAATAGTAAAGATTATATTGGCAAGATAGTTAATGTGGTAATTGATCGACCTTTTGGTTCAAAACATCCGAAACACAAGTTTATTTATCCTGTAAATTATGGTTATATTCCGAATACCATGAGTGGCGATGGTGAAGAATTGGATTGTTATGTGTTGGGCGTTTTTGAGCCAGTTGAAAGAATTGACGGGAAATGTATTGCTGTCATTCATAGGACGGATGACGAAGACGATAAACTGGTTGTCGTTCCAGATGGTAAGCAATATAGTGATGACGCAATCAATGCTCTAACTGAATTTCAAGAGAGGTTTTTTAATCATATTATTATTAGATAGAATAAAAAGACTTTGAGTTGTCTATAATATTATGGTAGACTTGAATTAAGTAAGGAGTAATCATAAGAAGATATGGAAAACCAGGGCCAAACATCTAATCCGGGAGAAACAGCGAAAGATAATGCGATAGTTTCTACTATTGAATCTTTGACGAATGGCGAGAATAATCAGGCTATAATTGAAAATTTGCAGATGTATATTGATGCTGGACGGGGTTTTAGAACTTCTATTTTTCACGAGAACATTGAAGCGTCTGAGAAGAAAATGTTTATATCAGAACATGTTTATGGAAAAATGAAATCTTTGATGGAAGAAACTGCAAGGACTAAAAAAGAGCATGCCTTCTTGACGCTGGGTTGGGTTCATGATGGGGATTATATGTTTTCAAGTATTTTTAGTGATCTCGATATTGCTGATGAGGTGAAAGAGCAGTTTTATATTGATTATCCAGATTTTAAGACAAATGAATCGGCGGCGGATCTTAACATTATCCTTTATTCGTATTGGAATGTAATTAATTCGCATATTGATGAAATGAGAGCTAAAGGAGTTAGGCCGCTTGTGAGCCTTGGCCATACCCATCCAGATGTTTCTGAATCTTTTGGCAATTATTCATTGCCTGATTTGGTTTACATTGCTGAGCAAGAAGGAGCTATTAGGGGAAATCGTAGTGAAGACGAATTTGAATATTGTCACATTGTGTTACCGGTGAATGGTGATGTTGACTGTATGACTTTTGATAAGGCCGACAAACGTTTTAGAAAGATCACGAATGTTATGTCGGTTGGGCAGGCTAGTGCAGAAGAGGTGCCAGCGTATACTTTTGTGAGCCCAAAAACTCTTGCTGGAACGTCTTATGTTAAGGAAGAGGATGAATCTGTGAAGGACGGTTTGTATACAGAGAGTATTAGGCGATTTATATCGTCTCATCAGTGGGATGGTTTGAGCGATGCATAAGGATTAACGTTTAAGATTGCCAAGGATATTTAAAAAAGACAAAAAATATGATAAGCTGAAAGAGTGAAGAAGCGAATTATCGGCTATTTATTCTTGGGATTAGTTATTGTTGCGATGACTGTGATTTTTTTGAACCGACAGTGGTTTCTCGATTTTTTTAGAGGTATGCAATATAAGCCATCTGTTGAAATGAGCGCTATTCGTGATAGTTTGCAACTAACCGATCGAGGTAATTTCCTGTTTAATGCTGCTCAGCCAGAGCTAGAAGAGAGCGACGTATTTAATGCATATTGTCGAACTGGTGATGAAGAAATTGCAATTTTGGGGTGTTATACGGCCGATAACATTTATATATATAATATTACTGAGAAGGAACTGGACGGAATTAGGGAATTGACTACGGCGCACGAGCTCTTGCATGTGGTTTTTGCAAGAATGCCTGAAGGGGAAAAGGGAGACTTAAAGCAGGCTTTAGATAAGGTCTACACGGATAACAAAGATATTCTTGAAGGAGATTTAGAATCTTATGACGAAGCAGAACGTTTTGAGGAGCTGTATGTACGAGCGGGAACAGAAGTTAAGAAACTGCCAGATGTTCTGGAAAAGCATTATGCAGCAGTTTTTAAGGACCAGGATAAAATAGTGGATTATTATAACAAATATATTGCGGTGTTTCGTGAAATAAAGGCTGAATTTGACAAACTTTCTAGCGAGATGGAAACCTTAAATCAAACTATAGAGCAAAAGACGAAGGAATACGAAATCGGGGCAGCGCAGTTAAATGCGGAAATAGGTGAGTTTAATGCCTGCGCAGAGACGGCAGGGTGTTTTAGTAGTGAATATGTGTTTTGGACACGAAGAAGCAATTTGATTAATCAGCAGACGCAACTTGATAACGCTTATAATGAGATCAATACTTTGATTGATCAATATAATGATGATGTCGAAAAATACAATGCAAATGTAATGCGAAATGACAAATTAAACAGTATTATTAATTCTAGTGAGAAGGTGGAGGAAATAAAATAGATGCATAATACTGATGCAATAGGATGCTTTTTGAAAGAATTTATTTTTATAAAACAAAAAAACTATTACTGGGGGCAGAAAGAGGAGCGTGCGGCTTAAGACCCGTAGGCTATCTGTGGTTGTGATAGCTTTGCTAGGGGTGTTAGCGTGGGTACTGATTAATCCTCAGAGTTACGATACGATTTTCACACCAGTGGAGAATACGGGTGCAGAAGAACTTACTTTTAATTCGTCTTTACTCGCAACAGAAGTTTTGGAAAAGCTAGAAGTGAAAGGGAGAGCACCGAAGACTGGTTACGCAAGAACAGAGTTTTATGATGGATGGCCAATTATTGATGGTTGCTCTTTGAGGCAGCGAATTTTAAAAAGAGAATTAGGTGACACGGCGATATTGGATGGGTGTGATGTGATAGCGGGTGAATTTGACGAGCCATATATTGGTGAACATCGGATTCTTAAGAATAAATCCGATGTGGCAAAAATACAAATTGATCATGTGGTGGCGCTTTCTGACGCTTGGCAAAAAGGAGCACAGTATAAAGATTATGAAACGCGAAATGCAATAGCGACGGACCCGTTAAATCTACTAGCGGTAGATGGAGCAGCTAATGAGCAAAAATCTGACGGTGATGCAGCAACGTGGCTACCTAAGAATAAGAAGTTTAGATGTCAGTATGTAGCGAGGCAAGTATCGGTAAAATATAAATATGGATTGTGGGTGACGGAGGCCGAAAAACAAGCGATTTTGAAGATTTTGACAAATTGTCCTAATGAACCCGCAATAGGTGTATAATATATATAAATAAAGTGGAGGATAATATGAAAAAATATGTTTGGTGGAGCTCTGCTATGGTGGTAGCTTTAGTCGTGGGAGCGTTTTTGTTGGGTAAATTTGTTTTTCCATCCGAAAAATTGCCTGCTTTACCGGCGTCAGAATTGTCTGAAGGGCAGCGTGGAGAACTTGGGATAGATAAGAATATCAATGAAGCTACGATAGATCAATATTTACATCGTAGCGATGCGGTGTACCGAGACATGAGAATGTTAAAAGATCCAGGCAACTATAGTTCGATTGGCGGTGATTCTTATTTGACTGGTTTTGTAGATGGTTTTGAAGTGGTACCGTTTCCTTATATTGTGAACGTGACTGGTTTGCCGGAGTCTGTGGGTGAGACCTATACTGGTAAGACGTTATTTACTAATAAAGACGGTGAATATGTGGCAAATTATGAAGAATCACTGGATATGCTTGAGGCGCTGTTCCCGAAAGATAAGGCGATATTCTTGATGTGCGGTGGCGGTGGATATTCTGGTATGATGAAAAATCTATTAGTTACGTTAGGATGGGACGAGTCAAAGATATATGACGTGGGTGGCTATTGGTTTTATGAAGGGAACAATAACATAGAAGTAAAACGTGTGCGTGCGGACGGTTCGGTGGTATACGATTTTTATAAAGTACCATATCATGACATATTATTTGATGAATTAACGAGGAAATAGGATGGGTGAGAAGAGAAAACGAAAAGACATATTAAAATTAGTGGCTATTTTGGTGGCGGTAATGGCTGGGACGGTGTTGTTTTTGGGCGCAGTAAGTGGTTGGTTTAGTGGGCCAAAGCTAGCTTTAGACGAAGAATATATCTGTAGCGAAGACGATCCGTGCGATGAGCTGATGAACATTGTGTATGATGAATACGAAAACTTGATTTCGGATGAGGGATCTTTTATACTGTTTGTCGATCAAGATGGGTGCGAAACGGCAGATAGGTTACGTGGATACGTGCAAGATTGGGCAAAAGAAGCGAGGGTGCGGGTGTATCGAATTATGTTTGCAGATTTAAAGAAAACATCTTTGCATGAGCAAGTAAAGTATTATCCTTCGGTGGCAATGATTTCGGACGGCAAAGTGATAGATTATTTGAAAGCAGATGCAGATGCGGATGCGAAGAAATATAATGATTATGAAGTATTCAGAGCATGGATGATGAGGCATTTTTAAAGCCGATGGAGTAAGATAGGCTCCAGAAAAGGAGTCTATTTTTATGCGTAAAATAGAAAAACAAATAAAAGATTACTTGGCCTATTGCGAAGAAGTGCGGGGAATGTCTAATACGACGATGTCGATGAAACGAGACGTGTTGGCTCGCTTTGTAGGGGTGACGGGTATTCTTAGATTAGAAGACTTAACAAATGAAGTGTTTAATAAATGGGTTGCTCATGAATCGGCGCGTAAAATAAGCCCGGGATCTATAAATATGTATAATGCAATAGTCGTGGCTATGGTGAGATATTATCGTGAGATGGGGTTAAGCATACCGATTAATCTGGTTTTAGTAAAAAAACTGAAAGAAGAACGTGTGCGGCGAAATTTTTATACCTTTGAGGAGATTGAAAGAGTAATAACAATGACGGATGAGCGGGTGGGGCTAATAGTGAGAATAATGTTCGAAACTGGAATGAGGATTGCTGAGATAACAAAACTAAGAAGGGTGAATTTTGATGAGCGACGGATTGAGTTTATCGGAAAGGGACGTAAACACAGAGAAGTATATATTACTGAGAATACTTTGAAATTACTGGAGGAGTACATAAAAAGAAATGGCATAAAAGATGATTTGTGGGGATTGTATGAATATGGTGGAAATGGTGAGGCTCCAACTACAAATACAGTGAGAAATTGGCTTAAATTGGCGTTTAGAAAGGCGGGTTTTGTGGATTTCTATCCGCACGCTCTTAGACATTCCTTTGCGACGGACCTACAAAGGCGTGGAGCGTCTGTGGCAGAGATTAAAGAGATGATTGGACATGAAAATATCGCTACAACGGAGCGATATCTTCATGGTTTTGATGGGAAAATGAGAGAATTGTTTGATAAATACAGATAAGCTAAGATTTTGTGGTTTTATTACGCTTTTTTGTGCGTACGACAAACCACATTATTATCATGATAAAAGCGAAGATAATGATAAATAATAACCATAGTGGACAGATAAATATCATTTTTTCTACAATAGAAGTTTCTCCAAAGAATTTAATAGTTTGTTTGGCCCGAAAAATGCCGACTGGAGGCAGATCGCAAGTTTCTTTATGATATAGTTCTGTTTCGGGCATGGCTAGTATAGTTTTGGGATCTTCTTCGTTAGTGCATATTTCGGCATCCGAGAAGAGTGGCCAGACTTGCAGCACATATTCTGCATCAGTGTGAACATTGCCGCTGTTTTTGATTCTTGAGGTTGCTTCGAGTGGAGACGAGAACAAGATGGAGGGTATGTTATTTTCTAAAATCACACCCTCTTTTTTGGTTTCTCCATCAACACTGGCATAAACAATTGCGCCAATTGCGGTAATACTAGAAATCGATAGCCCCCCATCTTCTTTATTGGAATCTAGATTAGTTGTATCCTGTGCCATAATTGTTGCATATTGTCCTCCGGCTGGTGCATTGACTGGAACATTGACCGTGAAGCCGATATCTTCTTTTTCGCCTGGTTGCAATATACCCTCGGTTTTATCGAGTGTAATCCAATCGACAATTTGAGTATAAGTATTCTTTTGATCAAAAACTGGATTATAGTTTTCATTTGAAACGCCATACGGTGTTACATACAATATATACTTAGTTGCCTTTACGGAATCTGAAGGATTTGAAATATATACTGATGATCTGTATGTCTGGCCAGCTTCTAGCATTATCCTTTGAGTGGGTGGGCCAAAGACTAGACTAGCATCATAGTGTATTTCTTCAGCCGCAAAGACTGGAACGTAATTCGTGCAAAGAATTAGTAAAGAAACAACGAATATTGCCACTTTTTTTATTAGATTCATAGACCTCCTTTAGTTTGTTATTATTATTATTTGGTTATTCTATTGTGTCAGATTACAGAGAAAGTTTTTCTTTGAAAGGTATTCTTCGAAATCGGTTATAGTTTTCTTACTCACGACTTCGTTGCCAAGCATCAATAGGGGCGCATTGTCGTACTTAAAATTATCACCATTTACCGAGAGGACCATTTTTCCAGTATTATCTACAAACGTATATGTTGGTAATAAACCATCTTGTGAGATATTTCGTTGTCCAGTATAAATGTTATAGTTGGTTTGGAGCATATTTGTAAATAATTCTGCATCGTTAGGGTTGTCAAACTGTTTTGAAACTGTTAGGTTTAGATTAGAGACAATTTGGTTCGTAAATTCTATTTTTATTTTGTAATCGATATTGTCGTAGTCTGAATCAAGGAATAATGGATGCAATTCGCTACCACCATTTATCTTGCAGGTTAGGTATGATATTTCATCGTCTTGCTCTTCTGAGATTTCAGTACTAGTCCTTGGCCAAAATAGTAGTAGGATTGAAAATACAATCAAAAACACTAGACAAGAGATAAAGATTATTCTTTTAGATTTGGTATCCATTAATTATGCTCCTTTTATTTGTTATTAAAAATGCCGCCCACATACATCGACGGCATTTTTATAACTTACCTATAATTAGCTGTTGTTAGCAGTTAAAATGTACTTAACGTAGCCATCATAAGTACCCTGAGCTTGGTCTGCAGCTACCCAAACACGATAGGATGGTTGAAGAGTAGCTTCAGAAGCTGGGTTCGCTCCAGTAGCGGTAATTACTGGGCTAGCAGTTGCAGGAACGGCTGACCAATCGCTAAATGCCGCTGTGGCACCATTGATTCCGTTTGCCGCTACTTTAAATGCCCATTGAGATGGTGTGCTTGAGGTGGCTGTGCCGGTTGCTATACCATCAGCTTCTGCGGTGCTGGTAGTCTTTTTCATCCAGTTACGACCAGTCGTTGCATCTTCGCCAGTAGCGCCAGCAACACCTTGAGCGGTTATTGTATAGCCGTTGGCATTGTTGCAAGAATACTTAATCGTAGAAGATGAACCAGTCCAGGCGGTTGCACCAGCAGTGCCATCACTTGTGACTAATGTGCCTGGGTTAACGGTGGCGGTTAGTTCTGCGCCAGTAACTGTTGCGTCAGCTGCGCTAGAGCCAGTACTGATATTGCAAACAGACGAAACAGTCACCTGTACGTGATCAATGATTGGTGAATTAGCTGCAAAAGCACCAAATGCTGGCATAGCAGCGAGAGCGGCAGCCGCACCTGTAATTGCTAATTTTTTCATTTTAATATTTTCTCCTCTGCTTAAAGCAGTATTATTTTATATTTTGTGTTAAATACGAGGTGCTTATGCCTTTTTAGAGAGGGAAAATACAAGTATTAGATATAAGAGGTGTTATAGAGATTAGCGTTACCTGTAAGTGCTTGTGGAAAAGTTCACTAAGAAAAACTTAAAAAAAGCTTAAAAATTACTTGACAATGTGTTTGTGCTTATGTAAAATGGGAGATGTTAAAGGTTATACATTTAACACAAAATATAAAGTAATTTCCACGACATGTGGAGGAGAAAAATAATATGAAAAAATCATTAATTGCAACTGGCGCAGCAGCTGTAGCTCTCGCTGCGATGCCAGCACTTGGTGCTTTCGCTGATGTGATTGATACCGTAGAGATCACGATTGCGGAGTCTTGTACTGTAGCTTCGGACACTGCGTCCACGCCTGGTGCGGAAAATACAATGACAGCCGACATGGTGAACAATGATGTTAAAGAATTTACTGGCACTACTGGTGCTATGAAAGGTGGTGATATCTATGTAACTTGTAACTCTGCAAGTGGTTGGAAGGTGACTGCTCAAGGTTATAGTGGTAACACTGCTGGTACGACCGATATGGTTCCAGATAATGCAAGTAATACTCCTATTGCTACTGCTGCAGAAGCATCAATTGTTGCTGGTACATCGGCTTGGGGTTTTAAAGTAACGGATGATACTACTAACCCAACTGGTGCAAGTATTACGACTAGTGCTTACACTGCTGTTCCTGAAACCGCTACTAAGGTTGCTTCCAAGGCCGGTGCAATTAGTCAAGGTATTCTTCATACTAATTACAAGGTAAGTACGAGTGCAACTCAGCAAGCTGATACTTATACTGGTAAAGTTAAGTATGTTGTTTCTCAGGGTACTAACTAATCGTATTTGAACCATAAATACAGCCCTTATGGGCTGTATTTTGTTGTTGATGTGTTATAATTAGTTGTATAAAGTGAGGTAGAGATGGAAAAAAAGAAGAATAATAAGAATAATATAATTCGTGCCATAGTATTTGCTTTGATTGTTGGAATTGTAGCATTTGCGGTTTTTCTTTTGACATTTAAAAAAGAAACCCATGTCAATGAGTCTTATCAGGATACAGATCTTTCTTCATTGGTTTGTATCTCGAATAATAACGATTCGGCTTTTTTTAGTAGCGATTCGGCTAATAGCGTAGAGCACAAAATTAAAATTATTTATAACAATGACTCAATTAGTGAGATGTCTTATGAATATGAGGGAGTTTATGATTCTGATGAATCTGCTGAACATGATAGTGCTGTTTTGCATGCAAGATATAATGAACACATGGGTCATCATGATATAGATAACGGAGTTTTAACGCCTATATTTCAAACTATAGATAATAAATTAAAAATTAGGCTTTATTTAGATAATTACGAAAAGATGAATACGGTATATGGTAAGCTATTTTATATTGGGGAAGGTATTATTGAAACGGTTGCAAAAAATTCTATCGATGAAACAAAAAAGATTTACGAAAACAAAGGTTTTTTGTGTGAAAAGCAGAATTAATGATATAATATAATTCATCAAGTAGAGGAGGTAAATGAAAAGAAAAAAAGAATTATTAATTTTAGCAATTTTATTATTGGGTGGATTGTTCTTTTTGGGTGATAGGGTATCAGCGGTAGATACTAGTAATTTTGGAGCAATGATGACTATAACTCCACCTACGGAGAAGATACTATTAGTACCCGGTGAGGTTTATGAGGGGGTCATCAGTGTGTCGAATTCAGCAAATGCAACTAAGGATTTGGAATATTCTGTTCGAGTGGGGTCTTTTAATTTAGGAAAAGATGAAAATGGAAACGTTGACTATGACAGTACGGATATTGATACAGTTACGAGTTACAATCAAATGGTCGATTGGATTACCCTAGATAAGGAAAGTGGCAGCGTTTCTCCTCATACGGCAGACAAAATATCGTATAAAATAAATGTGCCAAAGGATGCACCGGCAGGTGGACAGTATGCTTCAATTGTATTTAGAGATAATACGGGCAAGGACAACAAAGGTGAAGGTAATGTAACAATCGAAGATGTAGTTGAATTTGCTGTAGGAATATTCGCTAAAGTGGCGGGTGATACTAGGGATGAAGGAGAAATTTTAGACAACAGTATCCCGGCGTTTTTATTAAATAATCAATTGTCTACTTCGTCGTTAGTAAAAAATGAAGGTAACGTGCACACTGATGCTGAATACGTATTGCAAGTTTGGCCATTATTCTCCGACGAAGAGATATGTACTAATGAAGAGAAGCCAGAAACTAGCATGATTTTACCAGATACGGAAAGATATCATACGCAGACTTGTGATTTGCCGTCAGTAGGGATTTTTCGAGCTGCTCAAAAAGTTAAAATTTTTGAAGAGACGTCGGTAGTGGAGAAGATTGTAATTGTCTGTCCACTGTGGTTGTTGTTCTTAATCGTGTTTGTGATTGTTGCCTTGATAATCTGGATTGCTATGAAAGTGAAGAAAAAAGACGCAAGAGAAAGTCGTACGCAGTAATAATAGCTTATAAAATATCGCCTTCTAGAGGCGATATTTTTTATAAAAAAGGTATTGACATTTAAGGCGTGGTGCGATATAATGGAGAAAGTTGAAGCAAGTCACCTTTTGTGACCTCTGTAAAAAGGTAAGAAAAGCGAGGGAATCTTTTGAGGTCGCTTCTGTGGCTTCAAATCTTTCTTTAAGACTCTTCGATTAACAATTTGGAAACGATAAAGATTTTAAAGACGGAACAAGTAATCAAATATCGATTGCTAGTTAAGTCAATGCATAAAAAGGTAATTAAGGGCACTGATAGTGGATGCCTTGACAATCAATACCGATGAAGGCCGTAGGACTCTGCGATAAGCCTCGGGGATCTGAGAACGAGAAATGATCCGGGGATTGCCGAATGGGGAAACCTAATGTGGGTCATGCCACATTGTTGCTACCTGAACACATAGGGTAGAAAACGGGAACCGACCGAACTGAATCATCTTAGTAGGTCGAGGAAAAGAGAATAACCAATGATTCCGAAAGTAGTGGCGAGCGAAATTGGAATATGCCTAAACCTTAAGATAACCATACGGTTTAACGGCCAGAGTTATTAAAGGGGTTGCGAAATTAGATAATTTTTATGCAAAGGAGCTTCTGGCTTTTTTGCATAAGAACCGACAGCGTTAACTGAGCGGGTAAAGATACAATCCTTTAGATCCTAGCAGAAGTTTCTGGAATGGAACGCCAAAGAGGGTGAAAGTCCTGTACGCGAAAGGGTCTTAGGCTTTATTTATCTTTTTTCAAGTAGGACGGGGCACGAGAAACCCTGTTTGAATCCGGCAGGACCACCTGCCAAGACTAAATATTGCAAATGATCGATAGCGAACTAGTACAGTGATGGAAAGGTGAAAAGAACCCCGGGAGGGGAGTGAAATAGATCCTGAAACTCAGTGCCTACAAGGTGTCGGAGCAGATTTATCTGTGACGGCGTGCTTTTTGTAGAACGATCCAGCGAGTTAATTTTATCGGCAAGGCTAAGTCAGTTGATGGAGCCACAGTGAAAGCGAGCCTGAATAGGGCGACAAGTCGGTAGAATTAGACCCGAAACCGGGTGACCTAACCATGAGCAGGCTGAAGCTGCGGTAACACGCAGTGGAGGGCCGAACCAGGGTACGCAGTAAAGTGCTTGGATGACTTGTGGTTAGCGGTGAAATG
>CAMNGP010000006.1 GCA_946538495.1 uncultured Candidatus Saccharibacteria bacterium | reverse complement strand
GGCGGCCTAAGGTGGGGGAGATGATTGGGGTTAAGTCGTAACAAGGCATCCGTACGAGAACGTGTGGATGGATTACCTCCTTTCTTGAGAAGGAATTGATGAGCATGAATCCGTAAGGACGCATGTATCTAGGTCGGTTACGGTTATGATGAGCAAGCTTGCATCATAACAACTCTGGTTCGCCAGACGTAACATTAAGCTACTTTAAACTAACAGATGAAAATTGCACAACTAAGTTGTTAAAGCAAAATTCGCCCACCGTGGCGGTTTTTTGTTGACAAAAGCATATTACGGCGGGTATAATTTCTATCAGAACAATAACTAAGGAGGCAAATGGACTCGCATGAAAAACTATCTGGCGGCAATACAGAGGAGCGACCCGTATCCGAACTTTCTCAAGAACCAGATTTTTCTACTCATATGGAACAAATGTCTCAAGAACCAGACTTTTTTGAGACCAAAGTATTATTAGGCAACAATCTAATGCCATTTCAAGAGTTATTAAAAAACGCCGATCCAGATCAGACTCGAGAAATCATACAAAAGAGACTAGCATTTCTAGAAGAAACCTCCACTAAAAGAGGTGACATTGTTAGAGGCATACATGAAGGATTCATCAGTAGAGACACCAGGGTCCATTTTCAGTACGGCCCAGGTAACCCCTTAAGTGGATATAAAATCAAGAATACAGATTATATTCATGATATGATCGGTGATATGCAACGTAATAGAGAAGACATACGCGGATCATTAGACTTTTTTGTCGCCGTTGAACTGTTCTTAAACTCATATTTTGGTTATCCACCGCTATCAGATACAAGGTCGGAATTTGCCTATAGGGAACTCGAAAAAACTGGAGATATGCACCAACTTTCAGACGATGATTGGTGGGACCGGATCGAAAACGTTGACATTAGTGTATTCAAAGGCCAAGAGATTGCCATGTGTACCGAACGAGCTTCTATGGCACAAAACATTTTGACTTTCTTTGGCTATGAGGTTAGCTATGTTTCCGGTAGCGTCGAGGTTGATGGGGAAACAGAGCACCACGCTTTTAACGTGATAACTAACCCATGGAGCGGCAACAGGCACATTCTAGATTTTTCGATGACTTCAAGCATAGAAAAAGGTGGACTCACAAGGATTCACCCTACTATGTCAAGGAGAATTGGAGACTATGAGGAGTTTTTGCATGGGCAAAAGATCCCTAGCGAGATTTCAGAAAGCCACATTTTGCCAGATGGAACAAAAAATAAAACGACCTTACATTCATTGAGATATCGCGTCTCGTAACCTGTATTTGGTTAAAAAATCATCTGACTAGTTTGATTTGTCTAATTCTTTCTGATCAGTGGCCTTGCGGATATGCTTTTTAGCAAATAGGAAAAACTGTCGCATCGCATCGGCAAAAGTTGTTAAAGCAAAATTCGCCCCGAAAGGGCGGATTTTGTTATGCAGAGTTCCTATTTTACCCAGAAGGACTTATGGCGCGGCACAGATAATTGGTATAATAAATTTAACCATGAACAATAACACCAATAGTCAACAGCACAAAAAGAGTCTCGGAGCACGCAAAAAGCCCCAATCCCACAGCGTCAAATTTAATCTTCTCGATTACCTGTTTTTTTTACTGTCGGGATCATTACTTCTATAATAATCATCACCGATTACAAACACTCACCAATCTACATCTTCGCCTCCGTCGTTGCGCTAAATTCTGCAATAATAAACAACAACCTAGAAAAAAAGAAGCCATAAAGCATCGATACGACTTCAACCACACCTACTATGATTCGTCTAATTTATCTTGGCTGGCAGCTTTTTTGATATATTTTTTGGAAAACAAAAAGAACTGTCTCATTGCATCGGCAATTTCTGGTGATTCTATTAGGGCAGACATGCCATTTTTTTCATAATTAATAAACGCGACGTTATCTCCAAAAATGTCTATTTCTATCGGCGAAGCGTAATCTGATGTACCAATAAAATTACGCTTTATTTTCATGTTTTTATCTTCACTATTAGGGTAGTCTATCGGATTTGCCGGCGTGATGTTCTCGGACTGTATTCCAGCATCCGCCCTTGCTTTTTTATGAGCATTCAAACTTTCCATATCCATAGATTCATCATATGTACTTCGTATAAAATAAAAAGGTTTGCCAGTATCAATAACTTTTTCCCGAATCAAATCCACACCTTCTTGTCCGTAGAGAACTATAGCTCCTGGACTATCTAAATGTTCATTGTAATAGTTAATCAGAGAGGGAAGGCTACTTTCCAAATTTTTAGCCTGTTTTGCTGCAATGCGCAACTTTCGTTCTGCTATTTTTTCTAACATTGAGGGATGATTGGGGCTGTACGAAGCAATTTTGCCCTTTTCTTTTTTCGTGATAATGCCGATGTTGTTCAACTTCTCTAATGCGGAATAAACCGTAGTTCTCTTTTCGTTTATGCCGGTCGCTATTTCGGACGGAGTTTTTTGTCCATGTTCTATTAACCATAAATAGATCTTTGCCTGGATTTCCGATAGTCCAATTTGTCTTAGAACGTCTATATCCATAAAAACATTATATCATAAAGGTTATGTTTTAATTGTGTTTTCCTGATGTCATGATAGCCGCTTTACCTAGCTTCCTAATACTCTTTTTTGGCGACCTCAAAAATTCCAATGCTACGGCCCCTCTATCTACATATTCAGCTAAGGCTCTAAATCCGTCCTCCGTTCCATACTTACCCTGGTTAAACCAATTTGTATTATGATTTAGTGCAGAAGTTTCACTCCCCAGGCTACTCATGTGCAATTTGTTGCCAATACTGAAAAGTCTAGCAATCTGGCCAGAAGGGGTATCTGGTTTGTCTCCAATCGCGGCAAGGTCAACCGACACCATACCGATTTTTGCAATAGGCGTACGCGACGAGTCATTCGCCGCCATGCCGGGCGCACGCCCTTCACGATCTATTCTAATCGCACTTACCTTGTTTTTCGTTTCAACGGCGCCACTTTTATAGGGATTGGGGTACGAGAATGGCGAAATTGGATCCACCGTTATACCGATAGAGGCTTCCGTCCCAACATTGGCGGCATTTTCGTTATATCTGTTGGCGGTTCTTCCGTAATCAATTAAATTGTCAAACGAACTAGAACCTTCTGTCCTGACATTTAATAGCATATACCCATGTTTTGGTGAATAAAAAACATAAGAAGAGCGATTGAGCGATGAGTGATAATCCGTCTTTGGTGGCTTTATTATTCTTTCGACAAATGCACCTCTTTCTCCAGACAATATATTATCGATAATACCATCAATAATGGACAGAGATTTAGCTTCGAATTCTAAGGCTTTAGCTGCTTCAGCAACGAGCATCTTCGGTTTTCCGGCCCATCCCAAATCGGCTTCTGCAAAACCATCTTTAGCGATAGCCCTAAACGTCATTATGGCGTCATTCAATCTTTCTAATGCTGCTTTGCTAAACTCTTTAGAAAACTCGCCTTTATCGAAGTTAAAGAATATCTCAGATATATTCTTTATTGAGGTGCGGCACGTATCCATATTATCTAGAAACTCTGCCAATTGTTCATCATCAATATGTTCCGATTCGGCCATCTCTAACAATGCATCGCAAAAATCCATACCAAAGTCCTTTGCTTGAAAAAAATTAATCAAAAGTTTATAGCGCACATTCTCATTCTTTTCTTGCATTACTCTGCAAAGATTATCGAATCTTTCACCATCTGCTTCTGCCATATAATTAAGCAGTTGTATCTGCGAGTCCAACGGAATTCTCGATAAATCTAAACCTAGTTTTTCATCAATTAATTCCTTGACAATTGGCTCATGGGCTATTTTTATTAGTTTTATTCCTCTCTCGTCTTCGATTGAATCATATAAGTTTTCGCCGTCTCTATCCACTAACATCTCTATGGAATACGGTTCCTCAGTGATAAATGCTATGACATCTGGTGAAATCTTAGCAAGCCTTTTGTCGCTAGGAAGATTTGGGAACTCTTTATGTAGTTGCTCTTGACTATTTCGTCTTTTCATCATTCGTTCAGCATCATAACTTCGTGGTAGGGCACCAGATTTTTCTGCTTCAGGGATATCGCTCGCTCCATAGTAGTACGCAAACATCTCGATGTCTTCTAAATGTGCATAAAAAACATTCCTAGCATGGCATGCGTCCAATATGCGTCGAGAGACAATTCTTGCTAACGGAGAAGATTCTGAGTCGTTTTGGGTATCCCAAAGAGTTTTTTCAATCTGGCCTCGAAGTTTCCTGTCGCTTTGTCTGCCTTCATGGATTCTACTTAAGGCGTTCAGTAATTCTAGTTGTTCAACCGAACTGGACTGTCGTACTAAGTCGTCAATCTGATTTGGATTATTGCGAAGGTATTCTTCTGCATCTATGGATCTTTGTTGTTCGGACTTTAGTTGATCCCATTCGCTTTTTTCATGTCTTTCATTGTTGTGCAGAATGCTATTCGGATTATTCATTATGTAATCAGTATACCACATTATCTTAAAAATTTTGTCGACCCCCTTTCGACAATTTTCTATCATTTCCACCCCCGTAAATAATAACTTTTGCCATCATCACATTGACAAAACATCACGCTCGTGCTATAATAGTGGCAACAATCAAACAAATGTGTTGAACATTGGGAGATTGCGTAAGAATTAATATCATGGTGGGTGAGCGGGGAATCAAATGATTCCTTCCATACCGATATTAAAGTACCTTTAGATTATGCATTTAATTATCCTGATATTCTTTGGGTGGGCACATCCAGGGTGGGATAAATAACTCAGTTCGAATATGCACGGGCTGAGCCGAAGAAATAGGTCTTTTGGTCCACCTGTTCCTCCAGCTCTGCTCGTGACACTCGCAAGAGCGACTCGGAGCAGAACCTTAACAATCTAGTTGATAAAACCTTTCAGAGTGTTCTCCTTAGGTCAATCGTGTGCTTTATATAAACATAGAGCTCACGATTGGCCTCAAGGAGACGTCCGTCCGGCCATAACATTTTCGGCCGACGGGCCAAAATCCCCCGTATGGGGGAGAAAGGGGTGCCCTATGGCCACCACCGAAGACATGACCCGCCTCTTCGTAGTAGATGGAGAGGCGGCGTACAGTATGGGGGGGCGTTCCTCCCACACTGTCTTTACCCTCTCCTTTCAGGATCAGATGTTGGTCCTGAAGAAGAAGAGCGGGCGCGACCCGCTCTTCTCTGAGCTGGTGCTGGCGGTGCACCAACTCCTCCTCGAGTACGAGGAAGAGTTTGGTGTACCGGTGCTGGCGCACCAGCGCCAGCATCCGTACCGGTTTGTCCGTAGAATCGGACAGACCGGTTGCACGACGGTGTTTCTAGAGGAGGACACTAGCGACGGTTTCCCGAATCGTCGCAGAGTGTTTCACATCTCCATGAGGGGAAAGACACCTGATTTCCAGGCCTTTTATCCCGATTTCCTCGACCACTTGGTCGGGGAGGGCGGGCTCGATGTTGAGCCCGCGGGTGAAACTTGGGCATATAAGCCCAAGAAGGGTCTAGAGATAGCGGGGACGACCATGAAAGTGGTCCGTCCTCGACTCGTAGAATACGAGGAGGGTTGGACGAGCCCGTACTCTTCGCCGGCAACGGCGAAGACGGTGCCTTTGGAGGTGTGTCGTGAGGCACCCTCTGAGGAGTAATGAAAACACCAAATGCCCCTGCGTTGGGGCAGAAAGGAGGTCGACACCATGATGTCTGACCTCAAAAAACTCCCAGGTCTCCTCGGAGACCTGGGCATCGGGCAGCGTCCAGCCACCCCTCCCCAGGAGTGGTTGGAAGACCGAGGAATCACATCGGTTCTATCGGTTTGGCCTGACTCTCCCAACTCGCTCTTCGGGTTGGAAGATTATTACATGGGCTATGACAACATAGCTCATGGGTGGCTCGCCACTGATGGGCGGGTCACTGTCAGCGAAAAGCGTGAGCCCATGCCCATGGGCTCATGCTGTCATTTTCGCAAGAAGGAGGTCCAAGTCGAAGGGGCGACCTGGACCATCCATCATAGAAGCGAGAGTCGTCACGGATTCGCCCGTCAGCCGACTCCGCATTTCTATGAGGGGGGGGACCTCTATTGGGAGGGGGCAGTTGATCCAGCGGAACTGCCAATCCCCACCCTGGAGGAGATGCGGAAAGGAGTGGAGGGGGTGACCTTTATCACGTCTTAGATACGTTCCGTCCAACCCACGACGTTAAACTGGGGCATAATACCAAGGTGGCAGCAGTAATGCTGTCAACCGAGCGGGGAAGCTCCGCGGGGCTCTGGTCAGGCCGTCATCGACTAATGCTCTAAAGCGCAGTAATGGGTCTGCGCTCGCCCTGCTCGGGGCCAAACAAAACCCTCTTTCTCGGGCGGGGTCTAGTACCCCGCCCATTTTCGCAATTGAAGTCAGATAACTCCATATTAGCTTAATTTGCAGTTATCCTACTTTAATTGGGCGGGCTCAAAATTGACAAAAAATATATAGTATGATATAATATACACAAGGTCAGTTTCGACCCCCATATGGGGGGGGGAGGGAGGAGTCGTTATGGCCCTCACATTTATAATGATAGTTGGAACGGCGGGCGCTGGAAAGTCCACTCTCGCCAGGGAGCTGGCGGAGGAGTACGGAGCAATCATCTTGAGCTCCGACAACATCCGCTACGAGCTCTACGGCAACGCGGAGTGCCAGGATGATCCGGCAAAGGTGTTTGGAATCATGAACGCCCGCACGCAGGCATTCCTGCGTGCGGGAACTAGCGTCATCTATGACGCCACGAATCTGCTGGCAAAGCGTCGCCACGAGATGGTACTTAGCCTGCCTTGTGGTGTGCGCAAGGAGTGTTGGGTAGTACACCCCACCATGCGCGTCACGCTGCGTCAGAATAAGCACCGGTCGCGCCAGGTGCCCGAGGCGGTTATCTACCGCCAGCGCCGCATGTTCCAGCCACCGACCAAGGGAGAAGGTTGGGATGTGATCAAGTATCGCAGCCCCACCGATCATCTCTAGGTCGTGCATCTTCTCGCTTTAAGCGAGAATCCTCGTCCAACCAATGACGTTAAAAGAGGCTTTAATACCAAGGTGACAGTCGTCCCTCGAAGGCTGTCGACCGAGCGGGGAAGTTCCGCGGGGCTCTGACCAGGCCGACACTGGTCCCTCACCGGGTAAGTTACCGTTTGCGTCCTAGGCAAGCGACGGCCTTACCCGACCAACATTTCCCACGCAGTTTCTGAATCTGCGTGATAACAAAAAGTCAAAATCAGACCCGCACCTTAAGCCCTCGAGTGCAAATTCGCACCCGAGGGCTTTCTCATTTTATATTGCTTAAGCTTTCATCCTTTAGAAAAGCATGTTATAATTTACAAATCCCAAAGTATTGGACGCACTTTAATAGAAGAGGTGGTTAAAGAGCAACAACAAAAAATAGCCCAGTTTAACGTATCCGTATTTTACGAAAGGAGGTATCCGGTATGGATACCAGTCGTAGTTACGACATTGTCGGCGGTCCTAGCTTGGACCGAATTTTCGATTCATTCAAGTACACCCAGCAGCGCCGGGCCTTCGTGGGAGTTTGGTTCAAGATTATTGAGCCATCCTTTCGCCATCCGCAGCAACAGCCGGTGCCTGTCAACATCGAGAATGTCGTCATCAACTCCATTCGGTGTCGTGACGACGACAACGACGTCGCAACCTTTGATGATTCCGGCGCCGACTCCAGCGTAGCCGACACCGCTGTTCCTTGGTATGAGATCGGAGGTAGGTGCTGGTCCTACTCCGACGGGTCTAAGAGTGGCAATTACCAGCGTTATCGCTTTAACGCCTACTACAACCCCAAGACTCGCAAGGGCTACATCAGTTTCTACGAATTGTAGCTCACCTCCTCTCTTTGTGGCCCAGGTTCCCCCTACCTGGGCCACTCTCATATCTGTGATATAATACAATCATGATGGATGATACGCGCAATCTCGTCGACGAATACAAAGGCTTACCTAATGAGCAAGTTTTTTCTGCACTTAGCAAGAAACGAAGCCCCTTAGAAATCGCCATCGAAAACGTTGAACACGATTTTAATATTGGCTCCATTGTCCGCACTGCCAACTCTTTTAATGTGGCCAAAGTTCACATCGTCGGCAAGAAAAAATACAACCGTCGTGGTGCTATGTGTACAGATAAATATCTAGAAATAATCCATCATCCTACAATTGAAGATTTCTTAAAAACCCAAAAGGGCAGAGAAATAATCGCAATCGAAAACAATACTTCGCGTGCCAAGCCCCTAAATGATAAAAAATTTGTTCAAGCTTCTACTCTGATTTTCGGCTCGGAGAATAACGGTATTACGCCAGAGCTATTGTCATTTGCTCATGACGTTAGGTATATTGAGAGCTTTGGCTCCACGCGTTCAGTTAATGTCGGCGTTGCCGCAGGGATTGCGATGTATGAGTACACCAGACAGGTCATCTTCTAGATCTGCAATTAGCAGAATAAACGCGCGTTGGCCATGGCTTAAGCTTTATCTCGTGCTATTTGTTGGGCTAGTTGCGATTCTAGATCTTCTAGACCTAACTATTTCAAAAACTGGCGAACCATTAAATAGGATACGCGTAGCACCGATGTCTCGCCATGTACGCGCCACGGAAAGGGTTCTAGCGAATAAAAAACTTGTTGTCCTCACCTTTGACGACGGTCCTTCTGCCGCTACAACGCCCAGGCTTTTAGATATTTTACGAGAAAAAGACGTACCGGCAACCTTTTTTGTACTGGGAAATATGGCTAGAAATAACCCAGATATTATTAAACGCGCCAAAAACGAAGGACACGAGGTTGCCAGTCATACAATGTATCATCAAAACTTGATTCGAATTTCGGCTAATGCGGCAAAATCTGATATCAATGAGGCGAAAACTGTTATAGGCGGCATTCTTGGTTCAGCCCCAAGGTTTACTCGCCCTCCGTATGGCAACTATAACGGCGTAGTCGCGAGCTCGGTGGGTACACCGATGATCCTTTGGTCTGTAGACACCTTGGATTGGAAAAGTCGCAACGTCGACGCTGTCATCGAAACCGCCATGGCAGAAGTTCACGATGGAGCCATAATTCTGATGCATGACGTATACGATACTACGGTTGATGCCGTACCGCGCCTAATCGATACCTTGCGCCAGGCCGGCTACGAATTTGCCAGCCTAGAAGAGATTGTTAAACTACGAAATATTAATCTGGTAAACGGGGAAGCATATTATGGCTTTAGGCCATAGCGATATGCTATAATATACCTATGCAGGGTGAGCAGGAATCAATCATTAAACAATTCTTTCAGAAAAAAGTCGTTTGGGTTTTTTTGTTTCTCGACCTTCTAGCAATTGTTTTTGTTGTGTTTGCCTCATTTACAAATATTCAAAAGAATTCGATTATGACATTTAACGTAGCTCCTCTAGGCGCAAAAATTTATGTGAATGGGATAGAGTATCAAAACGGTAAGACATATAGATTTGCTTCAGGAAAATACAAAGTCGCAATTTTCCATGACGAGCTTACATCGAAGGAGCTAGAGATAGAGTTAAACGATGACTCGGCCATAACAATTACCACTTTTTTGACAGACGGTAGCGGAGAATTTTATGAATCAAAATCGAATTACTCTTCGTTCGAAAAGCTCTCGCAAATCGCCTCTTCGGCTAATAATGTGACTATCGATCACGATACTTCGCTCGAACAGTTTATTGATAGTTTTCAAAAAAAATATGCAATCTATAATGAACCATTTATTGGAAAAGCTATTTCACTCAAAAATGTCTATGGTGATTGGTATATTTGGGGGCCGTCCGCTTCAGAAAAGTGTTCAGAAACCTTATGCTTGTATGTAGTAGGTCTTTCAAAGGAAGATGAACCGCTTGTCTCGTCGTTAATTCAAGAATATGGGTACAATATCAATGATTATCAGATAGTCTACGATGCAAACGCCTACCAAAGAATTAAAGGTCTAATTGAAAGGGACAATAGTTATGCGGAAGAATAGAATTGTTACAGCTTTGACAGTTCAGCTAATTGCTAGTTTTTTCGTCCCATTCAGCGCCCATGCAAATCTATTGCCGAGTAGCAATCTGCCGGCGTATTCTCAAAACAGTATTATGTTTTATAATCCCAATGATTGTAATGCTTCTACCTCGAAATCCAGCCTCATAGCTACCGGAGAATTTGCCGATATTATGAATGCCAAAAATGCTGAAAAAAGTTTCTTTAATGGCAGTGGCGACGTCCCGTCCCCTCGTTGGGGGGATGGCAATAAGGAATCCATGAGACAGCTACTAGAAACGTATGGAGACCTAGCCTATAGGCTAGGCAAAGTAGTAGGCGCTCCTTATGTAGCCATTTTAGTGCAGATGCGTTATGAAGACCCAGATTCTGCTTGCGGAAAAAACAACTTTTGGGGCAATGGTTGTCCGCAAGGGACGGGAATTGGTGGGGCCAGCATCAAGGCAGAAAACCTAGGCGAAGGATTCATTCAATATGGTAAAACTCTGACCAACGGTCTTCATGACCAAGCCTTAGGCATATCCGACCCCAAAGAATATCTAGAATCTATTGGCCCGACTTGGGTGCAAGGTGACATCAACGGTCCAGGTTATGATTCAATCGACGGAATGAGAATGTCGGTCGATTCGCTGCAGGCCTATATCGATTCGTCGGAAGGCCAAGCCATTGTCAAAGAATTCGGTGGCGACGGAGGCCCCTCTGATAACAGTACAACAGTCTCCAGAACATCTCGCTCGGGTTGTAACACTGATGGCGGTAAAGTAGTAGCCGCCGTTGAAGATATTATCAATCTTGCCAATCAAAACGGCAGCACCTATACTGCGGGCGGAGGGCACAGTGACAATGCAAGTGATTACGATAATATGTTAAACGGTTCACCAGTCAATGTAGACTGTACTGGCTTCTCTACTCTTGTTATGTATAAGGCTTTTGGTGTTGTCGCTCCTCATTCCTCTGCCAGCATCATCGCAGGCAATGATTCCGATAAGTACGAAGAGATTCCTCGTTCCGAGGTCGCTCCAGGTGATATCTTTGCCTTTAAATCCTCAGAAAGTTGGTCTGGCGGACACGGCGGCGTTGTTGTGGAAGTCGAGAACGGCAACATCACTAAGGTAGCCGAAGCCGGCCTTAGTGGCGGGGAAGGTAGTAGTGGAAACAATACTAATATTGGCTACACCACAAACGATTTTTATTCTTTGAAATATCTGAACGATGGTTCAGGGCATTTCTATCGTTTAAAGGGTGTGGACTATGGCGGCGTTGTTTGTGCGGGCGATATTGTCTGCGGAGGAGCCAGCGGAAGTGCCGACGGTATGGGTCTAGTGGCAGGTGGCATGACAAAAGAACAAGCCGAAGCATTTATCAAGGAATATGTCGATGAGGCCATGAAGCAAAAAACCGGCAATTATGGAAGAGGACAATCCAATGACATCGCGGCAATCGGAAAAGGATTTATCAATGATGCCAGCTGTCCATATGGCACATTAAATAACTGTGTAGCTATGTCTCAGTGGTTTGTCAATAATTACACGACGGTTGATTACAGAGGGACCGATAATGGCGTCAATTACGCTTCATATCTCATCAGCTTAGGGGGGTTTATTGATGGTGGGAATACTCCGAAAGCCTACTCAATTTTTAGCAAACCTGGACCAAGTGCCGCTGGTC
Organism: uncultured Candidatus Saccharibacteria bacterium; assembly: GCA_946538495.1. Taxonomy (GTDB): domain Bacteria; phylum Patescibacteriota; class Saccharimonadia; order Saccharimonadales; family Saccharimonadaceae; genus Nanosyncoccus. The sequence continues at coordinate 19,750 of CAMNGP010000006.1, read as the reverse complement.
ACACGGGCGTTGTTTTGGGGGTAGATACGGAGAAAGGCGAAGTCTATACCGCGGAAGCCCACTGTCATTTAAATCTTCCTTTCGCCCCACCACAGGTAAAAGTATATTCTATTGACGAGATGTCTAGTGGACTATACAATTTTGCGTATACGGATAACGTTTTAAAACTAGGAGGAGTCTAATATGGATGCTTCATCTAACCACGCAAAGGCTAATTATTTAGTACTGCTCGCAATCATTCTTCAAATAGTTTTTACCGTCTTCATCGTGGCATCGCTTCTTAATAATACTCGGTCCGACGAAGTTGAAACAAAAGAGTATATGTCTAGAGCATCACTACCCGTATCCAATATTTTTGAGGTTTTTCCTGATTTTACCGAAGATGGAGCTAAGGAACTCAATAACAGTCTTTATGAAATGGCAAAACTAAATAATTCAGAAATTAATCTTGCTACGGAAGCCACCATTAGAAGCGGTACGGAGCATGCCTATTTCTTCGAGAAGACAGGGCTCAATTACTATAGTGCAATCGTAGACATTCCAAACCTTGAACAGTCATATCGATTCTTCTACGAAGTATTTAATCGCGAAAAAGAAGAAAAAATGCAGGCTAGTGGTAAAGAGCGCTCCATGATTATCTGTCTAAACAACGAAGAGGATATTATTTACCCAGATTTTAATTGCAAAAATGGCTCTTATGACCAATCCTCACTTATCTATTTAGTAAAAAGATATTTATCCCAGATAGATTTTGATTCATCTATTGCTAGAATGGACAATAATGGCAATATCAAAATATTTGTCTATCCATCTAATAGTCGAATGGTGCCGCCGGAAGATAGTACAGTTATCGGGCAAGTTAAAGATTTTATCAAGTCACTCGGTATTCGGCCAGATATATTTACGTTTGAAGTCGTTAACTCAGGTGGCATTTCTGAATAAAACAGTGCAAAAATGCAAAAGGTTGACTTTTTGCACTGTTTCCGTTAAAATAACGACACGGGGTAATAGCTCAGCTGATTAGAGCGCTGCCTTTGCAAGGCAGAGGTCCTGGGTTTGAGTCCCAGTTACTCCACCAAATTTATTATGGGGATATAGCTCAGCTGGTTAGAGCGCGTCACTGATAATGACGAGGTCTGTGGTTCAAGTCCACATATCCCCACCAGAGAAAACCGCCCTTCGCGGTATTTTTTATGCCACGAGTTTTGTGTATTTTTCTTCGCCTAGCGTAGCTAAAGCTAAATAGAGAAATAACGCCAAAATCACATAAACTGCATCTAATATCGTTAATCCTATTATTTGTCCCGTCAAAAACACTATCCCGAAGGTTAGGGAAATAGTAAAAAGTACCATTCCGAGCCCCAAAAAGGTTGCTGCCATCACGCTAGCACTCTGCCTGACTACTACTGTGTCGTTATCTGCATCAAAGCGCGGATACTTGAGGTTGATTAGTATTCCAATTAGCTCTGTCACTAAAGGCATCGCAATGGCACCAATTAACACCAATATTGCCTCGAGAATTCCAAATTGGAACCTAAAGAACATCACAAAGCATCCAGACAAAGTCACCGGCAAAATCAAAAGCATTGAGGCTAGCACCTTAGATATCAAAACTCTTCGTCCGCTAATCGGCAGAGTCCTTAATACATTGAAGGCCTTGCCTTCAAGCGAGATCATGGTTGCTGTAATACAGGTAAGTAAGCTAGCAAAGGCTACCATTGCAAAAATCACACCAGGCAGGAACGAACGCACCTGATCGGCTGTAAGTGGAAAGTCCTCAACAGAATCAATCATTGAATTAACGAGTTCGTCAAACTTAAAGCACAGTATCCCTACCGCCATTATAAAGAATACTAATCCCATAGCTGTATTTACGAGTAAAACTGGAGTGTTAAAGTATTTGGTGACTTCTTTTCTTATCATCGCACCAGTCTGACTGTGCTTTGCGAAACTGTATTTATTATTCGTGAATTCGGTTTGATTTGCTGCGCCAAGCCTCGAGGTAATTTTGAAATAAAAGCGACCAATCAAAAGCGCCGTTAGTCCTACCACTGCTAGATTAATCGCCACAAACACCAAGTACTCTAATATGTCAAAATGTTTCACGAGCTTTACAAATGTCGTTGCCGGATAATAATACTCGGTTGCTGCATTGCTAATCATTACGAGGCTCTGCCCGTCGGAATCCGTCGTCGTATTAAAGAATAAAACAAATCCTACCGTCGCAAACATTACGGCTATCGATAAGGTAACCTGTAAAAACGTCTTATGCTTAAACCTTCCGGATACCGTCGAAATAATCAGCCCAATAATACAAGCAACTGCAATAGGTATTGCCGGGATTAAGACTAGCATCGTTGCCGCCACTAGCCAAAAAGACATTCCAACCTCCGCGTTCATTGCGTATGCGATAATTGCTGGTAAGAGGAAAATTAAACAATAAACCATCTCAAAAACATAAAACTTAATCATCCTTGCAAGCACTATCGTGGATCGTTTAATTGGCATAGCAAGAAGCATGTCGTTATCGCGTGGCTTGAACAGCAAATCGCCGGCCTTGTAGCTACCTTCCATTGCTATAATCATGGTAACAATCAGGGTGTAGAGTGACAGTATTGCAGACTGGGCGCCATCCAGAGCAAGTTCTGTGGTTATCGTACTAGCACTCACTAGCATCGCCATGCCTATTAAGGCGCCCAAAACCAGAGGCATTATTCGTTTGGAGCCTTCGGTTTTAGCTTGATAATTAAAGAGCTTTAACCCTCCAGACATCATAGCTTTAAGAAGGGAAGTAAGCTGACTCATTGTTTTGCCTCTAGCTCCAAGAATACCTTTTCGAGCGACTTATCGCCCTTGATTTTTTTCATATCACCCACCTTTATTAGCTGGCCTTTCTTAACAATCGCTACTCTGTCGCAGAGTTTCTCGGCCATGTCCAAAATGTGAGTAGAGAAGAATATCGTGCCACCTTCTTTTACGATGTTTCGCATTACTTCTTTCATGTCGAAAATCGCCTTCGGATCTAGCCCTACGAATGGCTCGTCCATGATTAGCACTTTTGGTTCATGCGCCAAAGCTGCAATTAACGCCACCTTTTGCTTCATACCGTGCGAGAATGACTTAATTGTATTGTTTAGCTCATTTTCCATGCCAAACATTTCGGCGTAGTGTCTGATATTGCGCTCTCTTACGTCTGCCGGCACGCCATACATGTCACACACAAAATTAATATATGAAATCGCCTTCATGTCTTCGTATAGCTCAGGATCGTCCGAGACATAAGCCATTACTCTTTTACACTCAAGAGGCTCTTTTTTAATTGACTTACCATTAATCTGAATTTCACCTTCATCAAAGTCCAGGATTCCACAAATCGACTTAATTAGCGTAGTCTTGCCAGCACCGTTATGCCCAATAAAAGCGAAAATTTCACCCTGCTTTACCTCAAAAGAAACATTGTCTAGAGCCTTCTTGTCTCCATATTTTTTTGTCACACCTTTTATACTAATCATGGGATAATTATAGCAGAAAAAAGAAGAATCGCCCTATTTTGGGGCGATTCTTTAGGTCATACATGGATTTTAAGTAGCCTCGCAGTTTAATCTACTTAAAACTATCTCTAGTTTATATCACGAAATGTATATTGTCAATACCTTTTTTCCACATTTTGTGCAAAAACTCCAAATTTTTTGTTCGGGAAAATTAAAAAAATTACAACATATTTTTTAGAATTAGCATATTGACAAACGGTAAGCGGTATGGTATAATGAACACATACACTCTTGAAAAGGGTGGTGTTAATTTTAAATTTGGTGGGCAGAATAGGAGTTCTAGAAATGGCTGGAACTAAAGCTGGCGGCATGAAAGCTGCCGCTACTAACAAAGCTAAATACGGTAAAGAATTCTATGCCCGTATTGGTAAAAAAGGTGGTCAAAATGGCCACACCGGTGGCTTTGCTGCTAACCCTGCGTTAGCTCGCATTGCTGGTGCTAAAGGCGGTCGTATTTCCCGTCGTGGCCCAGCTAAAAAAGCTGCCTAAATAATAGAGAAGGGGCTAGGATTGCGCAAATGTGTCCTAAGGGACATGAAGAGTTGGCTCAAAAGCGGCCTGGAGCGTGCCCGAAAGGCACGCTTGCGCAATTCTAGCCCCTATTTCTTTTGCTTGAAACATTCGCATCTAGGGCAATGATACTGAGAATCTGGTGTTTGAAATCGCGTTAGCCCACAAACAGGGCAACGCGATTTTTGGTGTAACCAGTCCCGATACGTATCGAGCTCAGATTGTATCAGATCGTCGTCGAATTCTACCCCATATTTGTCTGCTAATTCGCGCGCCTTTTCCCAAGCCTCGTTTTCCATTTTTAAACGGGAAACGTCAGTCTTAAAGTCTCTGTGTCCTAGAGTGGCATGGCCTAGTTCGTGTAGCAAGAGAAGCTCCATTCGGGGCTCTGTCGGGCCGATTACGATAGTACTGGGCGGACGAAAGGCAAACTTTCTGCCGCCAACAAAATTGAAAGTAGAAAAATCTTTTTTAAGCCGAACTAATAAATTTTCAAAATTTAACACGTCTGAATTTTTTGAACAACTTTTTTGTACAACCACGCCTTACCTCTATTATTTTTCCGCCACCCGTATTTATATCTTGATTATATCACGGTTATTTGATATAATTAAGCGCAGTTTAGGCCCATTCACAAGTATCGCTACTAGGTTGGCGATACCTATGAATGGGTCTAAGGAAGGAAATAATTAATTATGGCAAATGCCAAAAAAATCACAATGGATGAACTTCTTGCTGAAAATGAAGATTCGTTCAAGAAAGTCAATGCTGGTGACACTGTTAAGGGAACAGTTTTATCAGTTAAAAAACACGAAATATTAATCGACCTCGGCCCTCAAGGAGTCGGTCTTGTGCCGCGTCGCGAAGCCTCTTTTGCTCGCAATCTAAACGTTGGTGACGAGGTTACTACATCGGTTATCGAATCCGAGATGGACGATGGCTATGTTTTGCTTAGCTTACGCAAAGCAGTCAAAGACAAGGGCTGGGATGAAATCCAGGCCAAGCTTGACGCCGGCGAAATCGTAGAAGTTACCCCGTTCGACGCAAACCGCGGCGGTTTGTTAGTAGAATACGAAGGCATCCGCGGTTTTATGCCCGTCTCGCAACTATCTGCCGAGCATTATCCTCGCGTAGGGGCTGCCGACAAGGACGAAATCTTGCAACGCCTCAATTCATTGGTGGGCAAGACCATCAAGGCTCGCATCCTCGACGCCAACAAGAAAGAAAACAAGCTTATCTTCTCGGAAAAGGAAGCTATCAAAGATGGCTTAGCTGAGCGTTTTGCTGAGCTTAAGATCGGCGACACAGTTAAAGGCGTAGTTACCGGCGTCGTAGATTTTGGCGTATTCGTAAATGTTGACGGTATTGAAGGGCTAGTGCATATTTCCGAGATTTCTTGGGAGCGCGTTAATAACCCATCCGATTATGTCAAGGTGGGCGACACCATCGATGCTAAAATTATCGCCATCGACAAAGAGCGTCTGTCTCTTTCGATGAAGCAACTAGTTGAGGATCCATGGATTTCCGAAGTTGCCAATCTTAAGAAAGGTTCCAAGGTCGAAGGTACTATCACTAGAATCACTCCGTTTGGTGCTTTTGTCCAAATTTCACCAGCCGTGGAGGCTTTGGTGCATGTATCAGAACTTGGCGAAGGTTCCGATGTTGACCCCGAGAAAATCTTCACCCTAAATGAGCGTAAGAGCTTCAAGGTACTAGATATCGACAAAGAAGGTCGCAAAATCTCGCTCTCAATCGCGAAATAAGGCAAAAAACCATAAAAATAGCCTCGTTTGAGGCTATTTTTATATTGACTTTTCATCTCAATTTGTATATCATAAAAACATAAGTGTCATACAAAACTAACAAAGGATATAGTCAAAATGAGCGAATCTTTATCAGAAAACAGCAATAACGCCCCGAGCAATAATACTAATTGGGAAAGTTTCAGAGTTTTACCAGAGGGCTTTTCTGATTTTTCGAACGGTATGTTAAATGTTGGTAGAGTAGAAGGCGACAACGATTCCGTCGAAAGAACTACCAGCAATAATGGCCAACGTATAGTCCCAGATCAGTCGGCCTCAAACACAGAGCATATTCGCGACCAGCATATCGCTCTAAGTGATGAAGCGGAGCAGTATCTCCAAGACGAATATCGCACCATCGATGATACCCTGAACCATAGATTGATGCATAGGAGAATTACTGAAGAGCAAGCCGAAAAAGCCAGAAAAGAAGCAAGAGAAAAAGCGATAAGAATGACATACGAAGCCCTAGACGCAGCTGATGAGCAAGATAGTCAGCCGTCCTCAGTCGAACAGGAGCCTGCACAACCAGATACCCCGTCCTCAGTCGAACAGGAGCCTGCGCAACCTGGAGCTTCAACCAACGCTCCAGATTCAGAGCCTGCACAACCAGATACCCCATCCTCAGTCGAACAGGAGCCTGCACAACCTGGAGCTTCAACCGACGCTCCAGATTCAGAACCTGCACAGCCTGAAGTAATCAGTGAAAGAGAAAAAACCTTCTTAAACGGAGTTAGGGAAATACTAAACGCCGCATTCAGTAAAATATCAGAGCTTGTCAAAGAACATACAGAAATTGCCTATAAGGAATTAGTTGAAGGAAATGAATACTGGCTACAACAGCCCAAAGCCGAGCAGGCGGCTACACAATCAAAAGCCACCCAAGAGCCTCAGCCAGTTGAAGGAGAACAGCAGCCTGAGCAGCAAGGTGAATCTAATTCTGCTCAGCAACCAGAGTCTAACGAAAGACCTAGTGAGAAAATCATCAAACGCGAAGCTGCCTTCACTGCAAAAGAATTTAGAGATATAATAGAGAAAGAACTTTCAGAGGATGGCGAGCTTTCAGAGGATGACAAAAAGGTTGAAAATGTAGTAACAGTAGAAGATATCGAAATACTCGCAGATAACGACCCGAGTCCTTCGGACGAACGAAAACAACAAATTAAAGATTGGTACGACAGAATTAATGGGAGCGTTCAAGGAAAAGATCATGCCAAGGATCGAGCCATACACCAATACCTGGAAAAGAATCCACAAAAGGCGCTTGCTCTTCGGGCGGCCGTTCCAAGCCTCGGTAATCTTTAGTCTAAAACAGTAACTCTATTTTAATATGTCAATATGTGATATAATTATCATAAGGAGTTTTTGTGAATAAGAATAAAGAATACAAGGAATATCCCTGGTATAAGTATTACGATGAAGAGGGAATTCCAAAAAACATAGATTACCCAGATTGTTCAATGGTCGATATGGTAATTCAGTCAGCCGAAAAGTGGCCTGACAATGTAGCCTACTCATATTACGGGCACAAGGTAACTTACAAAAATTTCGTCAAAAAGATCGAAAAAACCGCTCGCGCGCTCAAGAATTACGGCGTCAAAGAGGGTGACCGCGTTACTATCTGCATGCCTAATACCCCAGAAGGCATTACTATGGTGTATGCCGTTAATATGGTGGGTGCTATTTGTAATATGGTCCACCCCTTATCTTCAGAAAAAGAGCTTGAATACTACATTAAGGTTAGCGAATCAAAATACGTCTTAGTGTTTGATGCAGTTTTTGATAAAGTCTACCGTTTGCGCGACACTGCGCAACTAGAGCGCATTATCGTTGTTCGCCCGTCTGATGGCCTAGGATTCCTCAAACAGCGCATGTATAAGTTACTTCACGTCAAAAAGGTTCGCCTACCAGCCAATGACAGTCGAGTCGTATTGTGGGAAGATTTTATCGCGAACTCATATTTCTATCAGGGTAATTATCACGAAGAACGCGGCGGGGAAGACCCGGCCATCATAATGTACTCTGGGGGCACTACTGGCGCTCCTAAGGCCGTTCTACTCTCGAACCTTAATATCAACGCAGAATCCATCTGTGACGCCACTATGATACGCCAAATTGAGCCAGGAGCCACAGTGCTCTCAATTTTGCCTCTATTTCACTGCTTTGGGCTAGGGGTTTGCATTCATACTCCTCTTTGTAAAGGTATGGGCTGCATTTTAATTCCGGCTTTTTCACATAAGCAATTTGCCGATATTATCAAGAAAAACGAGCCTAACTTCATCGTTGGCGTGCCAACTTTGTTTGAAGCCCTCGTCAATACCAAGCTCAAATCAGAAGATCTTAAATCAGTTACCGCTGTAATTTGTGGTGGTGATGCGCTTAATCAGACTCTACGCGATAAGGTAAATAATTACCTCAAAAGTCACGGTTCTAATGCCAAAATTCGCGTCGGTTATGGCCTTACCGAAGGCTCTGGTGCGGTTTGTCTCTCCCCTGAAAACGTTTTCGCTAACGGCATTATCGGTGCGCCTTTCCCAGATACCGATATCAAGATTATTAAAAACGACACCTTTAAGGAACTCCCAGATAAGGCGGAGGGCGAAATCTGCATCAGTGGGCCTCTGGTAATGATGGGCTACCTCGGTAATGATGCCGAAACCGCTCAGGTAATTCGCGTTCACAACGACGGCAAAGTTTGGCTTCATACTGGCGATATTGGCTATCGGGGCGAAGACGGCTTCATCTATTTTGCACAAAGGCTCAAGCGTATCATTGTTTCTTCTGGCTACAATATCTATCCAACTCATCTTGAATCCATCATTAACTCTCACGAAGGGGTTCTCACCTCTACAGTTATTGGTATAGATCATCATTATAAGGGTCAGGTGCCAAAAGCCTTTATCGTCCTAAAGCCTGGCTACAAAGCAGGGAAGAAAATCGAGCGCGAAATTCGCGAGCTCTTGGAACGCAACATTCCAATCTATGCTTTGCCAGTTGCGTATGAATTTCGCGACAAGCTCCCTCAAACCAAAATCGGCAAAGTTGCCTTCCGAGAACTAGAAAAAGAAGAAAAAGATAAATAACAGTTATCTGTAATAGTTTGATTTTGCTAAAACCTGTAGTCTTAGTGGCTTTTGTCTCAAAAAACGGTTCTTTCGCCACCCTGGGAAGTACTTTTTCAGCATTTCGCGCGAACGGGTAAACCCAGATTTCCCCTCAGGAAAGCGCCGAAAATCATTTGCCGAATCAATTAGTAAGTTCCAGATGAAGAACCATTCCAGCTCGTCGCGGTATTCTTTCTCGGCACCCGCATCTACAAATCTCTGATACAGACTTTCTAGCACAGGGAATATATCAAAAATATGCGGGTCGAATACCTTCTTGTGTAGTACGGAATTATCGTTCTGGTAATAAAAATACAGTGGCTTATCTACAGAGGCGAGCTTGTCGGTATAGAGGATAAGGGCAGACATCATCTCCATATCTTCATGAATAAAACCTTCTTTGAACTCGAATCCGTATTTATTCCACCATTTTCGGCGAATTATAACCTGCCAAGGGCCCATACCATAGCGCACGAAACGACTCTTATATTTGTATTCAGCTGACGAAACAGGTAACAGAATATTCTTTCTTCCATCTGGATAGATTTTTTCTGCCCCCATCATCACTAGGTCCGCATCTGTCTCCTGAGCCTTGTCTAATAGTAGTTCAATCGAGCTTTTTTCAATCTGGTCATCGGCGTCAATATACCAAATATACTCTCCCTTGGCCCTTTTTGTGCCATAGTTTCTGGCCGCCGCCGCCCCAGGTGTATGGCACTGTAATACGGAAATAACCCCAGGGTGTTCTTTGGCAAATTCCGTCAAAACTGACAGGGAATTATCAGTAGAATTATTATCTACTACTAATATTTCAAAATCATCACTAGATTTTGTACTTTCCGCAGAGTGGTTTGCTACCTTAATGGCGTTCAAGACGGAGTTCACGCATCTGTTAAGGTATTTTTCGGCATTAAAAACTGGGATGATTATTGAAAGCCTCGTCATTATTTAAAGATATCCTTAAAAATCTTGTCGGTGATTTTGCGCCCCAGGGTGCTCCCCACTGAGCCGACAATATTGCCAAGTAGCCTATCTTTGGTCTTCTGTGCCTTTTCTTTGGCCTTTTTGGCCTCTCTTTCGGCTTCTAAGCGCCTTTTCTCCTCAGCCTTGATTCTATCCGCTTCTGCTTTCTCGGCGGCCTTCTGAGCGGCAATACGTTCCTTCTCGGCCAATTTTGCTTGCTCATTGGCTGCTTTCTCGGCGGCCTTCTCAGCCGCAATCTGTTGTTTTTGAGCTGCCTCAGCCTCCGCATGCGCAGCGTCCTCGGCGGCCTTTGTATCCGCCTTTTGTTGGATAATCTCAGCGGCAGATTCTGGATTAAGAGCCTCATCATATTTGCCAACTAATGGGCTGGAATTAATTACCTTATTCCTGGTTATTCCATCTATGGCACCCATCAGGCTCTGGGGTGGCAAAATTGTCGCTCTTTCTACTATCTCTGGGGCACCTTTTTCATTCTGGAAGGAAATCAAGGCCTCACCAGTCCCAAGCTCCAAGATAGCCTTCTCTGTATCAAACTTTGGGTTCACTCGGAAAGCCTGTGCTGCCGCATGGACGGCTTTTTGCTCTGATGGGGTATAGGCCCTCAAAGAATGTTGTACTCTGTTACCTAGTTGTGCCAGTATTTCATCTGGAATATCGGTTGGACTCTGAGAAATGAAGTATAGCCCAATTCCGCGCGAACGAATCAATTTTACAATCTGAACAATCCGTTTCAATCTATAACCCGGCATCCCATTAAAGAGCAAATGCGCCTCATCAAAGAAGAACACCAGCTTTGGTTTGTCCAAATCACCTACCTCTGGTGAAGTAGAGAATAGCGTAGTGAGTAGCCACAAAAGAAATGCCGCGTACATATCTGGACTTTCAAACAAGGTTACTGCGTGGAGAATATTAATCACGCCACGCCCATCCTCTATAGTGAAGAAATCACTGATATTTAGCGCTGGTTGTCCAAAGAAGTGGTCGGCGCCCTGATTTTCCAAAGTCAAAAGTGACCTCTGTATCACCCCAATACTTTGGGTAGTGATATTGCCGTATTTTGTAGAATACTGATCTTTGTTTTCGCTGACATATTGGAGTACGGCCCGGAGGTCCTTGAGGTCAATCAAGGCCAAATTTTCATCTTTAGCAATTGCAAATGCTATCGCTAAATTACCTTCCTGGGCCTCTGATAAACCAAGCATAATCGAGAGGACTTCTGGCCCCACCGATTCTACTGTAGCGCGCAAAGGGTGTCCCTCAGTCCCAAACAAATCCCAGAATCTAACAGGGAAGGACTTAGCTTCAAAATCTTTAATCGCAAGTTTGTCTAGACGTTTTTGGATTACATCTGTTACCTCGCCCTTTATCGCTGTGCCAGCCAAATCCCCTTTGACGTCCGCCAAAAACACTGGTACGCCGGCATCCGAAAAACTTTCGGCCATTACTTTTAGTGTAATAGTCTTACCAGAGCCTGACGCCCCTGTAATAATCCCATGCCGATTCGCCATTTGTGGCAAAATCGCCAGTTCTGCCCCCTGTTCGCTTTTACCGATTAATATTTTCCCATTTGCCAGCATAGAAACTCCTTTTAGCCAATTATACAATAAAATCATGTTAAAATAGTGATATGTTCTGGAAAATACTTATTGTTCTATTGATTTCCATGGTGCCTCTAATTGAGCTCCGTGGCGCAATCCCTGTAGCCTTAGGCATGGACCTTGGTCTCCCAGAATGGCTAGTTCTAATTGTCGCCATTATTGGCAATATTTTACCAGTACCACTAATCTATTTTTTTGCCCGCAAAGTCCTTGATTGGGGCGCTAAGCAAAACTGGAAACCGTTCAAGAAATTCTGTAATTTTTGTCTTAAAAAGGGCGAAAAAAGTGGCGAAAAGCTACTCAAAAAAACAGGGAATTATGGTGCATATTTTGCGTTATTTCTATTTGTAGCTATCCCAATCCCCGGCACCGGTGCCTGGACTGGGACCTTGGCCGCCAGCATACTAAACTTGGATTTCAAAAAAACCATGATTGCTATAATCTCCGGCATCATCACGGCTGGTCTCATCATGCTTGCCGTTTCGCTCGGTTTTTTTAAAGTTCTTTTTGGCGGCTAGAATGATTGCCAAAAACAAAAAGCATATGCTATAATTATTTTAGCAATTATAGGAGGCAAAGTGAAAAACAGGTTTAAACGATTGCGGCTCACCATTCGCAATTATCATAGAAAAGGAATTATTTTTAGTAGTGTTTTTGCGTTAACACTATTAGGCCTGTCGGTTTTTGTGCCAAAACTTGATATTCATGCCGACCCAACCAATCCTGAGATAATTCTGGAAGCCGATGCGCGCATTACAGACCCAGTTGCTGGCGCAACACCAGATATGAACATTATAGCTACAGACAACGAGAAATACAGCGTATCAATTGCCTACTGGTATCTACACGAAGAACCGTATCCGTCTCTGACCGCAGAATCCACCTTTGAAGAACATAAAGATTACTCGCTGCGTTTTGTCTTTGAAGCTAAGGAAGGATATACTTTCAGAGAAGATACCGTCTTTACCTTAAATGGTCAAAGTACCTCTTGCTATGGCACCAATGCTTATCGAGAATATATTTTTCACGACGTCTCTACTTATACCGGAGAAACTATTTTTGATATCACATATGATTTAAATGGTGGTACGGCCAGTGGTGAGAGCACCTTCACCAATCATTCTGTCAGTTTTGGCATGGAGCTCACTTACGATGCGCTCATTACAAATCTTGGCGTTGAGGCGCCAGCAGGCAAAGTCCTAAACTACATTACGATTAATGATGCACCTTTTAACATCAACGACGGCTATTTCCTGAATGAAGATATCATTATTAAATATTTCTGGCGCGATGATACCCCAGAAACTTACTCTATAGATTTTAACATCAATGGTGGCACGGCAGTGGATTACGACATACCAGCAGAAGTGCCAGCTGGCCAATCATTCGTGTTGAACGCCCCTGATGAAGGTCAAGTTCTTCCACCAGAAAACCAAGAATTTGACGCTTTTGAAGTCAACGGCGAGAGGGTTGAAGCCGGCACAATTATTACTATAAATCAGAATTCAACCTTCAAATTACTCTGGAAAGGCATCAATAACACTCCAACTACCACGCATCACACTTTCTTCGAAAAAACCGAATCTGCCACAGAGGAATTAGCATGGGATGCCGATTTGACCGACTATATTAACAACAAAAGAATCGAGTGGCAAAACTCTCAGACCGGCCAAGGTGTTGACGAAGAATATAGAAACGGCTGGGAGGCTCTCTATGTTATGGAGGGGGGTATTTATAAGTATCCTGTTTATCTCAACACGTACTTTGACAGCGCCACCATAAATAATACGTGTGACGGCACTATTTTGATTGGCGATCCAGATGATTTAACTAATCCTAATTGTGCCATTCTTAATATCACTTATAATTATCGCACTGAATACCGAGAGGTTACTGTTACAAAGCCAACTCAGTTTACCGTAGAGTATAATGATGGCGGCGTTCTTCGTGCAGGCGATAAATTAGTTAGTCAGACTGTTCCAGCTGGCGAATGGGCCCCTGAGCCAGAAAACGCTAACGGAGAAAGATTTACGGAAATCTTGACCGAAGTTAGCGACAAATACTACTATAACGATTACGAACTCATCGATGCCTATACTGACCCAGATTTTACTACACCGTTTGATGGCGGTCCTATCACAGAAAACACTACCGTTTATCTCAAATGGCGCGATACTCTCGAAGATTACGAACAAATCTCTGAAGTTAATCTCGCTGTAACACCGCCTGAAGTTGGCACCGAAATCGTCATGGAAGACGAAGAAGATTGGGATACGCAAACACCCGAACTATCTATCACGCTGCCAGATGATGCTCGATATAATTTATGGTTTGACAGTGAAGAAGAGAATTATGCTTACTGGATCAAAGACAGGGAATTTGGCAGTGATCCTTTTGTGGGGATAATAGAGAAGGGCGGCAAATACTATGTCGAGGTTTGGCTCCGCACTAATGACCCAGACACGGTCTTTGCTCGTGATGTCGTGGTTAAAGTTAATGGTGCAGCAATTCCTGCGGAATTTATCGCGTATGACGTTGATAGCCTTACTGCACTTATAGAGATAAATATAGAGGACGATGTTGTTTCTGCTACTGGTTCTCCAAATTCTGGCGCTGTTACAAGTGAAACGAATTCCGCTACTCTAGTTACGTCTGGCGTAGTTATGACATCTATAATACTCGCCTGTCTTATTGCCCCGATAGTGTTTGCAGCAAAACTAAGGAAGTAATCCAGAGAATCTCGCACCGAAGGTCCGAGTCTGGGCGTCAAAAAAGACCCGCTAGGGTCACGTGGCTCCCCGGGCCAGACTCGAACTGGCAACCTCGAAGTTAACAGCTTCTTGCTCCACCATTGAGCTACCGGGGACCGTGCCCCTATTATAGCATATTTTTGTAAAATGTGATAAAATTGTTACAGTTTGTAGGATGATTAGAATTTTACAACTGTCCTACGGGACATAAGGACTTGGCCCGAGTGGCCCGGAACGTGCCCGAAGGGCACGTTTGTAAAATTCTAATCATCCAACGACACAGTAAAACAACAGAAAGGAGCACAATGGAAGAAAAAACTATCCAAATTGCTGGTTCTATCACCGTCGACGAGCTTGCCACTGCGCTTGGGCTTTCTGTTACCGAATTAATTGGCACTCTTTTCAAGAATGGCATCGTGGCCACTATTAATCAGCGTCTTGATTTTGAAACCGCAAGTATCATCATTGATGAGCTGGGTCTTAAGAATGTAAAATTAGAACGCAAAAACACGTCAACAAAAACCTCCGATTTTCATAGAGAACTATCCGATAAGGCCATCACTCGCCCACCCGTTGTGGCGGTAATGGGGCACGTAGACCACGGCAAAACCACTCTACTTGACACTTTACTTCACAAAAAGACCGTAGAGGGCGAGGCCGGTGGTATCACTCAGCACATTTCTGCCTATCAATTAAAGCACAATGACAGATTAATCACTTTTCTAGACACCCCAGGACATGAGGCCTTTGCCGCTATCCGTCAACACGGTGCTATGCTTACGGATATTGTCGTAATCGTAGTGGCGGCTGATGATGGCGTCAAGCCTCAGACTATCGAAGCGATTAACTTTGCCAAATCAGCCAACGCTAAAATCATCGTCGCAATCAACAAGATCGATCGTGAAGGCGCTGATATCAATCGCACTATGGCAGATCTTTCTCAGCAGGGCTTACAGCCAGAAGAGTGGGGCGGCGACATCGTAATGGTGCCAGTTTCTGCTAAACAAAACCAAAATCTCGACAAGCTTCTGGACATGATTCTTTTGACGGCCGACATCGAGGAGCTCAAAGCCGATGTTGATATCCCTGCCGAAGGCTTAGTGATTGAATCTCATATGGAAACCGGCAAGGGTTCTGTGGTAAATCTGTTAGTCACGGGTGGCGAGCTAAAAACTGGCGAGTTTATTGTGGCTGGCTCTACCTATGGCAAAATTCGCACCATGCTAGATTGGCAGGGCAAGCCTAAGGGTAAAGCCACTCCGTCTACCCCAGTTACGGTTACGGGCTTCAAGGATCTCCCCAATTTTGGTGATCGGTTCGTAGAGGTAAGTGACGAAAAAACCGCTCGCAAGATGGCGCTACTTAACGCGCAGGCGATTGCTGACGAAACGGCTTCAGCCAATGTTACTGGCTCTGACCTACTTCGCATGATGAACGTAGCTGATAATTCAAAGATTTTTAATGTAATTATCAAGGGCGACGTTTTAGGCTCCGTCACATCAGTCGTTGATTCACTTAAATTAATTGATACCCACGGTGAAGTAACGCTTAATATTGTTAGCACTGGAGTTGGCGACATTAGCGAAAACGACGTTTATATGGCTGCGGGCGAAAACACTGTGATTTATGGTTTCAACGTTTCTGTGCCGATTAACATTTCAAAAATGGCAGCACGCGACAATGTGCCAATCCGCACTTATAAAGTTATTTACGAGTTATTAGATGATGCCAAACATGAAATGGAAAACTTGCTTGATGCAGAAATCGTAGAAGAAGACAAAGGCGAGCTGAAGGTGCTCGGCGTCTTTCGTACCGAAAAAACCAGCATTATTGCAGGAGGGGAAGTGCTGACGGGCGATGTCCGGCCAGAGTATTTAGCGCGTGTCATCCGTGACAAGAAGTATCTTGGCGAAGCCGAGGTTACGTCGGTGCAGAAGGAAAAGATTGACGCCAAAGAGCTAGTTGCAGGGGAAACCGGTGGTTTAGCTCTAAAAACTGAGTCTAAAATTGATCTCCAAATTGGCGATCGCCTTAAATTCTTTACTCGCGAATCCAAAAAACGTACATTGTAGAGCCATACATTCTTTTTCAGTTTTTACCGAGTGAATGCGAAAAAGGATTTGTGGCTTTATTAATATGTGTTATTATTAAACACAAGGAGAATAAAATATGCAATTTGACGAAAAATTTTTACAGGAAATGGGTCTCTCGGCTATGCCGGAAGATGAAAAACAAAAATTTTTAGCTTATATCCAAGAGGAGCTCGAAGTGCGCATCGGTGAGCGAATCTCTAGAGGTTTAACCGAAGTTCAATTAAATGAATTCGACATGATTAACGACATAAATGAAGCCAGAAAATGGCTTGAAAAGAATCGCCCAGATTATCGCGAGATTGTTAACCGCACCATAGAGGAAATGAAAGAAGAAATCCGCGCTCATCGTAGTGTGCTTATTGGGGGTCGTCAATAACAGATGTCGCACGAGCGTCTATCTTCGCCCCCTGGCAGCAGCAACCAAATAAACAATTACGGGTATGACACACTTGCGACGGTACCTTTTGCTGGCAATTCGCGCCCAGAAAAACCTACGATTAGCGAAATACTCGGAAAAGAAAAGATAATTATTTCTTGTATCCATTGATGAAGCTTATCGCATCCATTGGTTTGCGCCCTTCGGGCTGCAAGAGGTCAACCGCCACAGAGCGTTTATCGAGGCAGGGAATAACTAAGGGCGCCGTCTCGCCCGACTTTAGCATATGTGCCTCCAGAATGATACATTTTAAGCCAAAAAACGCATATTTGGGTTTTGGAAAACCCTGAAAGGCTATAATTTTGCGCAAAATCTGTTCTGCCGTATCTGTTTCTGGAGTTAATAGCCCCATGGCTTTGTCTAGCTTCCCGCAAAAAGTTGCTTTTTTATCGTCTTGGGGAGTAGGTTCTTTGGGATTCTTGGCGTTTATGATCGCTAAAACCATCTTGGCACCTGTTTTGGCGGCTTCTCTGTAAATACGGTCTTTTTCTAGAGGTAGTCCTGCCAGTGTAGCTTGGGCATAAATCGGCCCAGCATCCATTTTTGGTGCTAATTTCATTACTGACACGCCAAACTCATCATCTCCAGCCAGAATTGCACTCTCAATCGGAGAAGCCCCACGATACTGTGGCAATAGGGAGGGGTGGATGTTCAAAATCCCTTCGGGCTCGAACAAATCTAGCACGTCTGAACGAATAATTACGCCGAAAGACGCCAACACTCCATGTGCCTCTGGTGTCTCTGTTTTTATTCTTTTTACCTCTTCTAGATCTTCCTTAGTATGGGCGTGAAACACTATCTGGCAATTCTGCTCCAAAACCTCTAGTGCATAATCAGCCAAAGGTCCATTTCCAAAGAATATTACTTTTTCTTTTGTCATCTCCACGACCTCCAATTAATACATTTAATCGTCAGGGAAAAGCTTCTTGTTGCCAGCGATTTTTTTGTCATAATCCACTGGGATTAAATCTCCCTTATCGTTCATCTCGTAGAAGGCTTCTTTATCGTCTTTGATATGGTCGATAAACAGAATGCCGTTTAAGTGATCAATCTCGTGTAGGAGCGTGCGTGCTAACTCATCTGTGGCTTTAATTCTTACCTCTGTACCGTCCTCGAGTTTGGCTTTCACTCGAACCTTAGTATGACGGGGTACCATTCCATAGATAAATGGCACCGACAAACAACCCTCGTAATCCTTGCGAACTTTGCCGTCTGCTTTGATTACCTCTGGGTTAATCAGCGCGGTAAAAGTAGCTTTGTTTTTGTCTTCCATGTCATCGCGAATAATAATAATCCGTTTATTTACGCCCATCTGTGGTGCCGCCATCGCCGCGGATAGCTCGTAAGGATGCTCTTTTTCCCAGTCTAGCGACAATTTGCGCATGTCAGCAATAACCTTCAAAATCTCATCGTCTATGACGCGCACTTTTTCGGATTTCTCCCTCAGCCTCGGATCGGGCGTGGTAATAATTTTCATATCCTTATATTATAGCACAAATGCTCTTTCTCGGACACTGTGCTACTTACGCTATAATTACTTCTTCCGAATCAAGTTTGTAGTTTTTTAATGCTACGCTCTTAATCGCTGGATTCTCGTAGGTGTTGTAGTAATAAGTCTGCGTGGCGGTAGAATATCCGCCAGTGTAGATAGTCTTTTCGAATCGACCATCCGTCATCGCTGCTGCGCCATCAATCATTGCGACCCCAGTTAGAGTATGAAATAATCTTGATACATTCGATGCCTCGTCGGTCTGAACAGGATAGTGAGTATTAAGATAGGCTACCCTTACAAAACGCGACGGAGCATAATAATCTCCAGGCAGGCCTCTCATCAGAGAGCCGCTGCCAAAAGGCGTCAATTTGGCATCTTGCCACTTGACTGCTTTTGGCATCAATGGGAACAGATTCATGTAATTGCGTAAGTTCTCCTTATGCCAACCGTACCCAGGTTGATTCGTTAGGACATCTACGTCGTTCTCGAAAACCTCCATCCCTTTATCGGTGTATTCTACCACGATGGATTTCTTGGCATCACCAATAATCCAATGCAGTTGCGATACTGGGTACTGGGCATTGATTGGTTTTGCAATAATTGCCACATTTTTTAGGGCTTTTTCTACTTCTTCAACCGTCTTAAAACTGCGTGCTACCCAGAGAGGAAATTCATAGGCCGCTACGTTAGTTTTGCCTTCAATTGCATCAGGGGCATAATTGGCGTAACCAGGGAAATTTAGCCCTGCAATTGCCAATCCATGTTCGTTGGCGCAGTCAAAATAAAGTGGTGTGTTTTCTACTACAATCCCCATCCCGATTACGGCTGGGGCACTCGGCTGCCCATCTTGAAAGGCTGGTTTGTATTGATATCCTCTGGGCGTGATCACTACTTTTTCGCCGTACCCTTCGCACCAATCCAGATTTCGGCCAAAATACATATTGCCAGCCACATCGGTAAACCTAATTCCTGTGCACATGTTTCCTCCAAATTAATTATGTTTAATTATATCACAAATCACAGTAATCCTGGCGGGTCCAGTGTTACCTTGAAGTTTATGTCGAGCCCTTCGCACGCTTTTAGCAATGCCTTTCGTGAGCGGCTACGTACTATTATTTGCCAAGTATAACCTCTAGCGGTACGTTCATGAAACGCCGGCATTGGCGGGGAAATAATCAATTGCCTGTTTTTTGATAACCTTAAAACCAATTCTTGTATCTTTTTTAACACAATAGATTCGGTCTTCATTGTAATTTCTAATTTCATCACAAAACTAAACGGCGGAAATCCTGATTTTCTTCGCTGCTTTATTAGATAGTCATAGAGTCCAAGATAGTCTTCGTTAACTGCAAATTTTAAAACAGGATGATCGGGTCTAAAAGTTTGGATAATAACCTCTGCTTGCTCTAGATGTCCACGCCCCACTCGCC
>CAMNGP010000005.1 GCA_946538495.1 uncultured Candidatus Saccharibacteria bacterium | reverse complement strand
TTGATTACATCTTTTATTTAAAAAATAACATTATAAACAGAAACATGGTTTTTGGCCTTACGAGATTTGCTGTAACGATAATAACTTTCTTTATTATTTTCTTTATAATATCCGCAATTGATATTAATGTAAGTGGTGTAGGAGACTTTATATTTGCTGGTGTGGTCTATATTGCCATATCGGTTTCTGTTTCTCTATTGATACACATTATTTTATATAAGGATAATTTACTTGGGGCGTTTAGGGCTTTTAACCTCAAAAATATTTTAAAGAATAGATGAGAGCGCAATAGTTATTTTTTACAATGAGGCTTTAAGCAAGATAATGTATTTCTACGGTGTTTTAGCAATAGCGATTTGTGAGGGGTTGAAGTTTTTGGTGGGATGTGATAGGGTGGGGAGCATGAAGAAACTAGAAAGGGAGGAATAGTTATCATTCTGGCTAACGCTAATCCCTGACCTCACGAAAAACGCGTAGCGAAAATACTATCATTGGCTGGTTATCGTCTTCGACGGTTCTCGTATGAAAGTGCGCGATAAACAGATACTACGCGAGTTGATAAAAAGAAAAAGAGAAGGCAAAGGATTAAAAGGTCTAATTTACATTGACAAAAGATGGATGGTTATTGACATAAATTTGCTGATTTGATATATAGTATGTAAGTGAGCCTGTTGCACGGTGAGCATTCACCTACCGCAGATGGCTCCCTTTTTTTGTGGTATAATGAATATATGGGTGATAAGATTGATTTTGGTGAAAAAACTATTTTAATTACTGGCGCGGCGGGGTTTATCGGCTGGGCACTCGCGAAGCGAGTGTGTGAGGAAAATCCAAATGCTAAAGTGATTGGGTTTGATTCGGTGAATGATTATTATGACGTAAAATTAAAAGAATATCGCCTAAAAGATTTAGAACAGTATCAGAACTTTACTTTCATCAAAGGAAATTTAGCAGACAAAGAAGCCGTTAATAAACTTTTTGAAGAATACCATCCAGACATCGTAGTAAACCTTGCGGCGCAAGCTGGCGTGAGATACTCCATAGATCATCCAGATGCGTATATTGAGTCAAACCTTATTGGTTTTTATAATATCCTCGAAGCTTGTCGACATTATCAGCCGGAGCATCTAGTTTATGCATCATCGTCATCAGTTTATGGTGGTAATAAAAAAGTCCCGTTTGCAGTAGAAGACAAAGTTGACAACCCCGTGAGCTTATATGCTGCGACTAAGAAATCAAATGAGCTACTTGCACATGCTTACTCCAAACTATACAACATCCCATCTACCGGATTACGGTTCTTTACCGTTTATGGTCCGGCTGGGCGGCCCGATATGGCCTATTTTGGCTTTACTAATAAATTAATCAAAGGCGAAAAGATTCAAATTTTTAACTTCGGCAAATGTAAACGCGATTTTACTTATATTGATGATATCGTAGAAGGTGTAATGCGGGTAATGGCGAAAGCGCCAGAAAAGCAAAACGGTGAAGATGGACTGCCAATTGCACCATACAAAGTTTATAATATTGGCAATTCAAATCCAGAAAACTTATTAGACTTTGTGCAGATTTTGCAAGAAGAACTCATTCGCGCTAAGGTCTTGCCAGAAGATTATGATTTTGAAGCGCATAAGGAACTAGTGCCTATGCAGCCAGGTGATGTGTCGGTGACTTATGCTGATACATCGGCATTAGAAAAAGATTTCGGCTTCAAGCCTCACACTTCACTTCGCGAGGGGCTACGTAAATTCGCTGAATGGTACAAAGAATACTACGGCTAAACAGATTTTAATAAAATAAAAAATAATAAAAACTATTGCATTACGCTCATGCTAAACATATAATAATACATATAACGGAGTGTGAGTTTGGAGCATGTGATTAGGACGTCTATAAGGGTAATTGTTTTTATTATAATAAAGCACGCCAAAATATTTTTGGCTGGCGTCTTTTTGGCGACAATAGCTAATGTGAACGGAGCTGCATTTGCTACAATTGATCCTAATAGCTATACCATTAATATGGCTATACAAAATCAGAATCAAGGTATAGAGATAATTGATGGGAGCACGGCTGAACGTTACGTTAGTACTATGCGTACCATTGTGGTTAATACTAATGCGCCTTCGGGGTATAGAATATATGTTAATGTTCCGTCAGACGAATCATCTGCTGGTAATTTAGTATTAGTTGATGGCACCACGGGTGATCCCTCAATTTCAAAAACTAATACAACTCCAGCTACAGCTAGCACTCTCAGCACGAACACTTGGGGTTTTGGTATTCCAAATACTACAACTGGCCTTCCAACCAATAATTATAGTCCAACCTATACTTCTGGTACTCCAGCGGCTAGCAATACCTATTCTGGAATAGAAATAAATCCAGGCTTTACTCTTGTTAGAAATGTTCAAAGTGCTGTATCTGGCAATGATAGTTTTAATATATATTACGGTATGAGAATAGGTAGCGATGTTTTAAGCCATTCGGGTACATATCAAACCAATATTTCGTATCATGCTTTGATTGAAGCCACCGATGTAGTTGGAGGCGAGGCTACAATCTCTCCATCTTCGGGCCCAAAATCTGGTTACGAGAATGTCACGATTACTACATCACTTATGACGGATTTTGTGCCGAACGACATATCTGTTACGATTGGCGGACAGGCTTGTGATAATCCAAGAGGCAATGTTAGTACTGGTGTTCTTAGGATTAACTGCGTAACTAGGGCACATACTCCAGATTTAACCGATGTCATTGTGAATATTAATTCGCTTGGTATTAATTATACAATTCAAGATGGCTATGAATATCTTGAAACTGGTGATGTTAAGATTACAAATGTTAGCTATGTGTCTGGTACTAACGTAAATGGTACGCCGCATCCTTCAGTGGGTGATAATAATGACGTAGACTTTGATCTTACCTTCAAAAGTGGTATCTCGCAAGATGATAATACCTTTAAGGCGACATATCGCTTTACCATGTCGAACACCACTTCTAGTGACTATATCTTTACTGCTCCGGTTGCAAACTTGACCTTAAGACTTTCTTCTACCACAACTAGTGAAGTTTATTATGAGTTAGATGGTATATCGGTAGGCGATACTATTCCGGCAAACAGTACGGTTAGCTTTAATGTAATCTTAACCGCGGATTATGTATCTGGTACACATGGTGTTGAGGGAGGTATGGAAGTTGAACCTGTTGAGGATAAAAGTGGCGCGTTAGTAGGTAGTATTTATGGCTCCAATCAAGGAGATTTGACTGGCAGCAATGATTTAGCTATGTTCCAGCTCAGCGTCCAAAATACCTTTACGTCGAGTAAGACTTTCACCATCGACCTATTGGGCTCAGATTTTGTGGTGGCCAACTCTACCGGCGGTTATTTAGATGCGCAAACAATTGCCGCAAATAGCACGAATACATATACTTTTTATATCAAAAAAGCCAGTGGAGCCACTTATGGTAGTGACTTCGTGAACGCGGCTGTGGTAATCACATATGATGGCATCGAGACCAATAGTGGGACCTTAAAACTTGCTGTTGATAAGGATCCGTCATTTGTAGATAATGAAGCTCCATATATCAGTGAGGTTTCCGTGGTGCGTAACAATACTATTGGCCAAGCGACTGTATCATGGATCGGTACAGACAATGTAGGCGTTGCTAGTTACGCAATCTATCCGTGTCTGCGAAATGGAAGTTCATATACTTGTGGTTCTCCAGTCACTGGAATTAGCGGTGATACTACGACATATACACTTACAGGACTTACCGACGGTACCTATGGTATAGTGGTAGTCGGTTTTGATGACGAAGGAAATACTGCAACCCAAAGCGAAATAGACAGCGCGACTACTGATTCGGGGCACGCTTCCAGATCTGCTGACACAGAGCTTAGATGGAACTTTACTGTTACTGGTAATATCTCTAATGGTTCGCTGAGCAACAGCGGCAGCACTGTTCAGTTGGGTGGAACATATACTGGTACGATTTCGCCTAATAATAACTATAATACTCCGGGTTCAGTTACTATTACAATGAATGGCGTTACGCTTACTTCGGGAACAGATTATACATATCGTAATGGTAGTATCACGATTAACAATGTTACTGGCAACATCGTTGTTACGGCGACTTGTCCTTACAACTGGTGTTTGATTGAAGGGACGTTGATTGCGTTAGCTGATGGTACTACGATGCCTATCGAACAAGTTAATTATGATACATTACTAAAAGTCTGGAATTATGAAACTGGTAGTGTTGGTGCGGAATACCCGGCTTGGGTTGAAAAGGAAGCTGTTACCACGGAGTATCAACTTACTAGATTCAGTGATGGCACCGAGCTTAAAACTGCTGGCTGGCATGGTGTGTTTGACGTTGATCGTAATGAGTTCGTTACTATAGATGGGGCGGATTTTGGCGTAGGCTCGAGGATTTATAAAGTTAACTCTAACGATGAGTTAGAAATCGTTACAGTTACGAGCATTGAATATATCCAGGAAGAGGTAAATTACTATCATGTTGTATCAAGCCAATATTATAATATTATAGCTAATGGTATTATCACTACGGATGGCGCTACTTATCTATCGAACCTCTATGGTTTTGACGAAAATATAAAGTGGCCAGCCATTAGGGAAGAAGTGATTTCTAATCCTGATAATTTGTATACCTTTGAAGATTTTGCCGACATCGGTTTGCCGCGCAAGATGTTTGATGATTTACGTGTTCGTGAGGCTAAATATCTCGCTACTAAATATGGTATTACGCTCGATGTATTCAAATGGTATCTAATATCTAATCAGCTTAATACTGATATTTGGTTAACATACTGCGAAGGGTCGGAGCGTCTAAAAGAGGAATATTGCCCTGCTGAGCCAGAGGCCCCAGAAGAAGTACAACAACCTAATATTGTAAGCACCCCTGTGGTAAATGCACCGATTGATGTGGAAGATGAACCGTCTTCCGATGAAATCGAATCTGACTATGCAAAGCCTTTAGGTGTTACTGTGTCAACATATTCTTCTGATGATTCCAGAAATTCGAAAGATAACACTGCTGCAAGTGTTTTAGTTGGTACGGCAGCTACGGCAACAATTATTGGTCTATTTTATCTTGCCACTAGAGATAAAGAGGATGAAGAGGATAAATAGGCGTTACCGTAAGCTTAATTGACAAAAATTTTTTATCGGGTATTATTAATATAAAGTATAAAAGAATGGAGTTAAAAATGAAAATTGCAGTTGCAGGGACTGGGTATGTAGGGCTGTCGCTCGCGACTTTACTGTCTCAAAATCATGAAGTAATGGCTCTAGACATTGTGCCAGAAAAAGTCAAAATGGTGAATAAATATATTTCACCGATTCGGGATGAATATATCGAGAAATACTTTGAAGAAGCAGCGAAGGGCGAAAGGACTCTAAATCTTAAAGCGACTTTGGATTGGAAAGAAGCTTTCACGGATGCGGATTACGTAATTATTGCGACACCAACTGATTATGACGAGACGAAGGACTATTTTAATACTAGCTCAGTTGAAGACATTATCGAAAAGGTGATTTCTTTAGATAATCCAAAGACTACAATGGTAGTAAAATCTACAATTCCAGTTGGCTATATAAACGAGATGCGTCGCAAATACGATATTGACAATATTTTCTTTTCGCCAGAATTTCTGCGCGAGGGCAAGGCGCTTTATGATAACTTATATCCTTCGCGTATCATTGTGGGCTCGTATTCGGAAGAAGCCCAGAGATTTGCAGAAATCTTACGTGATGTATCCTTAGCTAAAGATGTGCAGGTTTTGACAATGGATAGCAAAGAAGCTGAGGCGGTCAAGTTATTCGCAAATACATATTTAGCATTAAGAGTTGCTTATTTTAACGAGTTGGATACTTATGCGGAAGTCAAAGGTTTGAATGCAAAAAGTATTATAGACGGTGTTTCGTTAGATCCAAGAATTGGTTCGCATTACAATAATCCATCTTTTGGCTATGGTGGATATTGTTTGCCAAAGGACACCAAGCAATTATTGGCTAATTATAAGGATGTGCCTCAAGATTTGATTAGGGCGATTGTGCAGGCAAACATCACACGTAAGAAATTTGTGGTAGACGAAGTAATGGCAAAGGAGCCAAAAGTGGTCGGTGTTTATCGTCTGACGATGAAGTCAGAATCGGATAATTTCCGAGCGGCAGCAATTCAAGACATTATTAAGATGTTGAAAGCTAAGAAAAAGAAAATGATCATCTATGAACCAACCTTGAAAGATGCCGAATATGAGGGTGTGGAAATTGTAAATGATTTGAAAGAATTCAAGAAGAAGAGTTCTGTGATTCTGGCTAACCGTGTTACACCTGAGCTTGAAGATGCGCGCGAAAAAGTATATACACGCGATTTGTTTGAGCGTGATTAGAAAGGAGCAGCAATGATAAAAAAGATTATTCTGGGCATTATCGGAATAGTCTTGCTGGTGGCGGCGGGAGTGGCGGCTAGGTATCTTCTGGCCTATAATGGTTTTCTTGATAAAATTACCGAGCGTAAACCCGAAATGAAGAATTACAGCGTTGTTGTGTCTAGCAAAAGTGAAATTGAGGACGTGGCGGCGCTAGCCAATAAGGGCGTTGGTTTTTTGAAGGCCGATACGAAAGCTGCCAATGCAGCGCAAAAGTTGGATGAAATTGTAAAAACTGACGCAACTTTTTATGATGAAGCGAATTTGATGATTGAGTCATTAAACAGTCGGGTGATTGACGCGATTGTGCTAGAATCTGATCGTTATGAATTATTAAAAGAAGAAATTAAAGACCTTGCGGATACTACAAAAGTAATTTATCAATTTGAGATTGAACTAAATGATGAAGAAGTGGCAATTTCGGATAAGGAGATTACGACTGAGCCGTTTATTGTGTATATTTCTGGAAGCGATTCTAGAACTGGGTTGCAGACCACGGCGCGTTCTGACGTAAATATTGTTGTGGCGGTCAATCCTCAGACGGGCAAGATTTTGCTGGCTTCAATTCCAAGGGACACTTATGTGCAGCTGCATGATACAGTGGGGTTGAAGGACAAATTGACACATGCTGGCTTATACGGTATCAATATGAGTAAAACTACGATAGAAGATTTTTTGGGTATTAAAATTGACTATACCGTGAAGGTAAGTTTTGATACGGTCGTAAAGGTAGTAGATCAATTAGATGGAATTGATATTGAGTCGGATGCCGCAATGACTTTAAATGCATCCAACGGAAAGAAATGCACGTTTGTTGAAGGCAAGCAGCATGTGGATGGGGATTGCGCATTAAGATTCGCGAGGGAAAGAAAAACCTATCTAACTGGTGATAAGCACCGTGGTGAAAACCAACAGCAAGTGATTACAAGTATAATCGGACGATTGTCTGGTTCAAAAGATTATCTTTTGAAGATTCCGACGATTTTGGATATTGCGGCGGATTCGTTCGAAACTACAATTTCGCGAGACAACATCTCTAAGTTCATTAGGCGACAATTAACTGATCCGATTAATTGGCAGGTAAAATCGATTGCGGTGGACGGAACAGGTACGCATCAACCAACTTACAGTATGGGGTCGAATTTGCCGCTCTATGTAATGATTCCTGATCCGGAATCAGTGCAAAAGGTGAAGGAAGAGATTAATGCTTATTTAGTGGCTGTCGATAAAAAAGAAGACGATTCGGAAAATGCTGAATAATGCTATTTACAAGTTTGACGCTTATGCTATAATTGTGGTTAGGAGTTATTTATGGAAGAAATAAACATTAAAGATTTTTTCGTCTATTTAAAACATTATATATTAGCGTTTATAGTTTTTATTGTCATTGCCGTTGGTGGTGTGGCAATTTATGATAATATGGTTAAAAAACCAATATATCAGGCTCAAACTACTGTTGTAATTGCGAAGTCGGATAATGCAAATGTGGAGGGGAATAATGCATCAGCTGCTACGCTTAATGATATTAATGCTAGCCAAAAACTTGTTTTGACTTATGGCGAAATTGCTAAAAGTGAGTTAGTGCTTAATCGCGTGATCGAGAATTTAGGTTTGCATTCTTCTGTGGCAGAACTCAAAAAGAATCTCGTGATTAAGCCGGTAGATGATACAGCGATTCTTAGTATTACCGCAAAAGATCTGAATGCTAAATTATCCGCAATGATTGCTAATGAAATTGCAAAAGTCTTTGCTGAGGAAGTCGCCAATATTTATAAAACAGAGAATGTCACTCAATTATCGGTGGCGTTTACACCAGAATCTCCAGCCAACAACACATTGACGCGTGATTTGGTTTTGGCCGTGGCGATTGCGGTACTTGGCGTAGTGGCGTTTGCATTCTTGAGATTTTATCTTGATGACAGCGTAAAGCATAATGATGACGTGGAGAAGAGCATCGGTTTGCCGGTTACTGCGCAGATTTTGAAGGGTGATATCAAAACTAAGCGTACTGGTGGTGAGCTAATCGTTGAGCGATTGCCAAAGTCGATTGTAAGCGAAAACATTAAGAGTCTTAGAACTAATTTGCAGTTTACCGCGGTAGATAGAGATATTAAATCGATTTTGATTACGAGCACGAATGCTGGAGAGGGTAAAAGTTTTGTGTCGGCAAACCTGGCGATTTCGTTTGCGCAGGCCGACAAGAGAGTGCTTTTGGTAGACTGCGATTTAAGAAAGGGCAGAGTTCATAAATTGTTTGGTCTACCAAATACCGAAGGGCTTTCTAATCTTTTGGCGGGTGATCTGAGAAGTATTAATAAATATATTCGCGAGACTAAGATTAAAGGTTTAAGTGTGATTACGTGCGGTACTTATCCGCCAAATCCAAGCGAGCTTTTAGCCTCCAAAAAGAATAATCGTTTGATTAACGTATTGTGCGAGCATTATGATGTGGTAATATTTGATGGGGCGCCAGTAGGAGGCTTGGCTGATTCGGTGATTCTATCTAGCTTTATGGATGAAACTTTGATTGTGGTAAAGGATTCTAGCACGGCAAAGAATGATTTGATTGCGGCCAAGGATTCACTCCAAAAGGTGGGTGCCAATGTGGCAGGCGTGGTCTTTAACTTGGTAAATCGTAAATCGACAAAATATTACAATAGTAACTATTATTATTACGGCGATACAAAGTAAATGATAGACATCCATGCGCATATCTTACCTGGAATTGACGATGGGCCAGGTTCTTTGGTGGACTGTGTGGCGATTGTGCGAGAATTGGCGGAACAAGGTGTGACGGATATAATTGCTACGCCGCATTATGTGGCGGATACAATTTATAATTCAACGCGTTTTCAGAATTCTAAACTTTTAAAAGAGCTACAGAAGGCTCTTAACACTGAAGGCATTGGCGTAAATGTTTATCTTGGCAATGAGATTTATATCGATAAGGATATTTTAGAGTTTTTGAAGAAGAGAAAAATATCTGCACTTAATGATAGCAAATACTTGCTGATTGAATTGCCAATGGATGGGGAATTCCCGAATTATGAAGATTATTTTCTTGAGTTATTAAATAAAGGTTATAAGGTGGTTTTGGCGCATCCAGAAAGATATGCCATTGTGAATGAGAATTTTGAGGTGGTGCAGAATCTGCATGAAATGGGAGTGCTTTTGCAATGTAATCTTGGCAGTATTACTGGCAAATATGGTAGAAACGTCAAAAAGACCATTAAGAGAATCGCCAAAGAAAAAATGATTTTTGCGTTTGGCAGCGATATTCATCATTTGGAAGGCCCTGATTTTGTGCGATCTGCTCAGAAAAAGTTGTCGAAAATTTATAGTGAGAAAGAATTAAAGCAGCTGTTAGTTGATAACCCCAGTAAAATACTTGCTACAAGATAAAAACTGTGGTATAATGTTAAGGTTATTAATATAAAAGGGAAAAGATATGAGTCGTATCGGAAAACAGCCCATCGAAATTCCGGCGGGAGTGACAATTACGGTCGGCGACAGCGAGATTACTGTTGCGGGCCCAAAGGGTTCACTCGTCGTCCCGGTGCAGCCAAAAACTAAGGTTGCAATCGATGGAAACGTCTTGACCGTCACCCGTGAGGATGACGAGCCAAAATCTCGTGCTTGGCACGGCTTACAGCGTGCATTGCTTAACAATGCAGTAGTTGGCGTTACCAAGGGTTACGAGAAAAAACTAGAAATTAACGGCGTAGGCTATCGCCTTTCTGGTGGTGGACAGGAGATCGAAATGGCGCTTGGATTTTCACATCCAGTCAAATACAAAGCTCCTGAGGGCGTGCAACTTGCCACTAATAAGATGGAAATCACAGTTTCTGGCATCGACAAACAAAAAGTCGGTCAGGTGGCTGCAGAAATCCGTGCCTTAAAGAAACCTGAACCTTATAAGGGTAAAGGTATCAAATATGTTGATGAAGTTATTCTTCGCAAGGCAGGAAAGGCGGGTAAGAAATAATGAATAAGGTTTTTAGAGCAAAAAGAACGCGCGCTAAAATTCATGGCACTGCCGACAGGCCACGTCTCAGCGTTCATTTTTCGAATCAACACATTACTGCGCAAATTATCGATGATGATAAAAAGGCTACACTTTGCTATGTTACTACCGTTGGTCAAAAAATGACCGGCACTAAGGTAGAAAAAGCAACTAAAATTGGTGAAGCGATTGCCAAAAAGGCAAAATCTGCCAAAATCACCAAGGTCGTCTTTGATCGTGGTTCTAAATTATATGCTGGACGAATGTCTGCGCTTGCAGAAGCGGCTCGCAAAGAAGGATTGGAGTTTTAATTATGGTTGAAACTGATAAAAAAGCCCCAAGAGTTATTAATAAATCTGGCACCTTGAAGATGGAAGACAAGGTGGCGGCTACTAAGCAAACTCGTGACATCGCTGGGCGAAGAATGGATAGACGTAACCGTCGTGATCGCGTACGTGCCGATGCTGGTCCAAAAGAGTTTGACACTATTACTATCGCCGTAGATCGTGTTTCGCGTACGGTGGCTGGTGGTCGTAGAATGCGCTTTAAGGCATTGGTCGCAATCGGTAATCACAAAAACAAGGTTGGTATTGGTGTTGCTAAGGGTAACGATGTAACTACTGCTGTTGCTAAAGCTACTTCCAAAGCCAAGAAAACCATGATTACCTTTAATGTCGATGGTGAAACAATCTGCCACGAAACTCGCACCAAGGTAACTGGTGCTGACGTATTGATGAAACCGGCTGCTCCTGGTACTGGTATTATTGCCGGTGGTACTGTGCGATCAATTATGGGTTTGACCGGTGTAAAGAACTTGATTTCTAAATCACTCGGTTCTACCAATAAGGTAAACATTGCATATGCAGTAATCGAAGGCTTGCGCCAGCAGGTTCCACGCAAAGAATGGCTTGGCGCCAAGCAAGATAAAAAGGCCGAAAAGGTAGAAAAGAATGTAGAGGCAGATGTGCCTGCAGAAAAGAAGCCAGCAGCCAAAAAGGCCGCTACTAAGAAAACTGCAGCCAAAAAGCCTGCAGCTGCAAAGACAGCTACCAAAAAGGCCACCTCGAAAAAGGAGGATAAGTAATGAAATACAATGATTTAAACGTTGCAAAAAATACGCGCCCTACGCGCAAAGGCCGTGGTATTGCGGCTGGCCAGGGTAAAACTGCTGGTCGTGGTACTAAGGGTCAAAAGTCTCGTGCCGGTCACAACAAGATGCCGCGAGGCTTCATGGGCGGTCAGCGTGCAATTATGCAGGCTGTACCAAAGATTAAAGGATTTAAATCTTTTCACACTAAGGCCGAGGTCGTTTATACCGATCGTCTAAACGATTTGAAGGGCAAGGTCGATAATTATATCTTGGCCGAAGCTGGCTTGATTACTTCACCTTTTGCTAAGGTCAAAGTGATTACGCGTGGCGAGCTCACTGCTAAGATTGATCTTGAGACGCAATTTGCTTCCAAGACTGCCGTTCAGGCTATCAAAAAGGCTGGGGGTTCGTTTAAGAAAGTTGCAATCTTTAAGCGACCTGCTGCTAAGGCAGACAAATAAACCTTAAAAAATGAAAAATAACCTCTTCGGGGGTTATTTTTCGTGGTATAATGTATCTATTATTTAAGTGGAGTTTACAGAAATGGATGAGAAAGAGTTAAAAACCAGTACAAAACAGAGAATCTTTATTGCACTAATTGCAGTGTTAATGCTTGGCTCGATTATTGCTAGCTATGCTGCCATTATTTTAAATGGCGGGAGTAGTTCATCTTCGGGTGATACAAATGTAGATCAGGCTAAGGTAGCGGAATATCAAGAGGCTTATAATAAGTTGCAAGCAGAATTTTCCGAAAAAACGAAGGATGATTATGATCGTTTTATTGCTTACAAATCAGAGATTAAGGCGTATAACGAAACAAGTGCTAATGAAGATGGTTTGCAGGTAAAGGATTTGGAGAAAGGTTCTGGGGATAAAATTAGCAAGGATAATGCAGAATATTTGGCGTATTACGTAGGTTGGTGTGCGGATGAATCGGTTTTTGATTCTTCATTTGATAACAATGATAACCCTACGGCGTTTGCTAAGATTTTGGATGCGTCACTAGGCATGATTGAAGGTTGGAATCAAGGCGTAGAAGGGATGCGTATCGGCGGCATTCGTGAGATTACGGTGCCTGGCGAATTGGCTTATGGTGATTCGATGGATATTTGTGGTGGCAAGAACAAACCTCTTAAATTCTTGATTATGACTAAGGCTAAGGAAGACCCGCTAAAGACTTTGGCGAGTGATTTAGATGCGGCTTATATGAGATTGCAATATGCTAGCTACGGCATGGATTATGACGAGATGGTGAATGCCGGCGAATAACAGAGGTTGTATTGACTTTTTATGATGCTTGTGGTATAATATAGAGTATAGGCTTTCAACGGGAAGGCCTCGCAAGCTCATTAATGCAGATTAAAGGGGGTAAAAATGAGCATTATCGGTGTTGTCCGTTTCGTGGCCTGTTTTACAATAGTTGTTGTAGCCCGTGTGGCTATCAGGTTCAACATTGGCAACCTGGCGCGCGACGGGGAGGACAAAAGCCTAATTAGGCTCTGGTGTTTTGTCGGCGTGGTCATTTCGTGTGGCTACTTGTTGCTTGGCCTAGGTGGGGTAGACGGCGTCTACGCCTTTTTCGAGGCCAATCCAGAGACGCCGTACGGAGCCGCTGAAATGGCGGGTGAGGTTGGCCTTTGGCTGACTCTATGCCTAATTGCCCTGGCGGTGGTTCCGTTCTATTATATTGATTATCGCGATGCTCTTGAGTGTCGCGATAGGCTCGCAAGGCTGCGTCACAATCGCATGCTGCGCGAGTGGGAGCGCAATCACCAGTAACGGACGCAATGCCCTCAGGAAATCCTGGGGGTTATGCCCCCAGAATTGCCTGGGGGCATCTTCTTTGCTTCGAAATAATTGACATATAATTATATTTGTGATATAATATAAATGTAGACTGTCGTCTTGTAAGTTAGGAGATGATATGGCGGATAGGCTTTTTTGGCCGTTCGTGGCCATTGCGGTAACGGCGTTTGTGACATGGCTGGCGGCTTTCGGCCGCTGGCAGTTTGAAAGGGCCAACAAGCCTGATCAGCTGCGCAGGATTGTGAACTGCGCCGACAACGTGAGGGTTTTGGCCCTCTCGAGGTTTGGCGGTACGCTCTTGTTCTCCATCTTAATGCTGATGGAAGTGAGCGACGCTCTTGCTGGCCTGCTTGAAGGTTGGCGCGGAGTTGTGCTTGCCCTTGTCATCATAGCGGTTTGTACCGTAGCGGTGTGGGTTGCACTTGGTGTGCTCGCTACGATTGTGTCGGAGCGAAAATACCAAGAGCTTAAGGATAAGCTCTCGCGCAATCCGGGTACACTATATGTGAACCCGAACCGCCGTTTCTGACTCAATGCCCCCGAGGTTTCTCGGGGGCGCTCCTTTTTCTGAAATAAGGTATAATAGATCTATGGATAATATTTTTTTCTTTTATGATTTGGAAACTAGTGGGCTAAATGCGCGTGAAGATCGTATTATGCAATTTGCGGGGCAGCGGACTACTCTAGATTTAGAGCCGATTGATGAACCTGTTAATGTTTTAGTTAAAATGACTGACGATGCTTTGCCTAGCCCAGGAGCGATTAATGTGACTAAAATTACTCCACAAGATACTTTGAGGGATGGGATTAGCGAAGCAGAATTTGTTAAATATGCTATGGAGGAGATTTTTACGCCAGGAACGATTGCGGTGGGTTATAATACTGTGCGATTTGATGATGAATTCATGCGAGCGATTCTGTGGCGAAATTTTTATGATCCATATGAATGGGAATGGAAAGATGGTCGATCGAGATGGGATATGCTGGATGTGGTGAGATTAACTAGGGCCTTAAGGCCAGAAGGAATAGAATGGCCTTTTACGGAGGATGGTAGGGCAACGAATCGACTGGAATTAATTACCAAACTTAATGGTGTGGCGCATGAGCATGCGCACGATGCGTTGTCGGATGTATATGCGACAATTGCGGTGGCTAAATTAATCAAGGAAAAGCAGCCGAAGCTTTTTGACTTCTTGTATAAAATTCGAGGCAAAAAAGATGTGCAAAAAATAGTAAACCTTGAAAATAAAACTCCGTTTGTGTATGCTTCGGGAAGATATTCATCGGAACATAATAAAACCACAGTGGCTTTTCCGCTAACGACTGGGCGTAATGGTAATGTTTTGGTATTTGATTTGAGATATGGTCTTGACGATTTGCGGGAAACGGAGCGGTCACGTGCAGCGTGCCCTTCGGGTACGCTCCAGGTTGCTCCGGCCAAGTCTTCATGCCCCGTAGAGCACACCGTGCATGACCGCTCCGTTTCCTACTTTCCAATTGTTAAGGAATTATGCTATAACAAGTGCCCAGCGGTGGCGCCGATATCGGTATTAGACAGTGAAAACGGGTGGGAGAAGATTGGACTTTCGAAAGAAATAGTCGAAAAGAATTTGCAGACTTTGCTTGCGCATCCTGAGTTTGCTGAAAAAATGCGAAGTGAGTACGAGAACCGACCAGAGTTCCCCGAGGCAATTGAGCCAGAAGTTGCGCTATATGAAGGATTCTTGAATGATAACGACAGAATAAAAGTGGCTGCTGTACGAAATGCCGATTTAAACAAACTGGCGGACTTTCATCCTGATTTTCATGACCCAAGATTGCCGGAGTTGCTACTGCACTATAAGGGTCGAAATTATCCACAGTCATTATCGGAATCGGAAATGGAATCTTATGAAAGTTATCGCCAGGCAAGATTAAAACGACAGGCGCCAAGATTTATGGCAGAACTGGAAAAGCTTGAAGATGGGTTTTTAAAAGAAGAATTGGCGCTTTATGCGCAATCTTTGATGTGATTGGGCCGCTTTGACATGTTATAATGAAGTCATGAAAAGGATGTTTTTAGCTTTAGCATTATTAATATCATTTTTTGCGGTTGCGCCGGTGAGTGCAGTAGATGTAAATGATTTTTATTTCAGTGATTTTACGGGGGATTATTATCTCACAAAGAGTGAAGATGGCATATCACATTTAAAAGTAAAAGAAAGTGTGACGGCGGTCTTTCCGAATTTTAATCAGAATAAAGGGATTTGTCGCCAGATTCCATTTACAAATCATGGCGGCTCGAATATCACTTTGCCGAGATTAACGCGGGAGGATATTACGATTACGAGAAATGGCGAACCGGAACCGATTTATAGTATTGAAAAGGGATATGATTATTATTCAGTATGTACTGGCACGGAAGAATATGTACTAGGCAAGCAAGTATATGTTTTTGAATACGAATTTGAAAAAGTTGTGACAGAATTTACAAGTATCGGAAAGACTTATCAAGAACTATATTGGGATACCAATGGCAATGGCGCCACGCAAAGATTTGACTCAGTAACAGCAAGGCTGCATTTTGAGGATAAAAGTGTTTTTACGGGAGATAGCTGGTGTTATGTGGGTTCTTATGGCGTAAGTGGGCAGGAAAGATGTGTGACTGAGGAGATTTCGGACGGCGTTGAATTTAGGGCAGAGAATTTGAAATCACATGAAAATTTAACATTTGACGTGGAACTAAAACCTGATAGCTTTACGATTCCGGCGCCAGAAGAGGATTATACGTATGTTTGGCTAATGTTAGGGCTAATTGGAGTATGTCTTTTAGTGATTATGCGCTTTGTTTGGAAATTTGCGAAATCGCGTGATAAGGCAAAATATTACAAGGGAATTTTTGTGAAACCAGAATATCAACCAAGTAAAGATTACACGTTGGCAGAGATGGCTGAGCTATATATCGGCAAGAAGAAAGATGCAAAAGTGGCAATGCTGCTAGAAATGCTTGTGAACAAAAATGTTGAACTTAAAAAGCTCGAGAAAAAGAAATGGAGTTTGCTGGTTAATAAGTTGGACGGCTTGCGAGAAGAAGATCTGAATCTACTAGCGATTTTAAATGGTGGGACAAAACCTGAGGTGGGCGAAGAGATAGCCATAAAAAGGCGCACCGCCACTACGACTTTGATTTCGCTTAGAAACTCGATGGAGAAGAAGATTCTCAATGATTTGAAAAATGATGAGTTAGTTGAAAAAAGTTATAAGACCGGAGAAAGCAAAAATAGTGTTATTTTCTATGTGATTACTATGACTTTTATAATAGTGCCGATTGTGATTATGGCGGGGATGTTTGTGTTAGCTATGGCGGAAGACGTTTTAGATATCAGTTATACTTATGGTAGGATAATGGTTGGCGAGGAATACTTTTTCCAGCAGGCGTTGATTGTGATTGTACTGACCGTGATAATATGCGCAATTCTGAGTGGCGTGGCACAGAAGTATCGTAATCATACAAATAAGGGTTTAGAAGCTTCGCGATATATGGACGGTTTAAAGCTTTATATAGAAATGGCCGAGGCGGAGCGTTTGAAACTGCTACAAAGCGTGGAGGGTGCCGATGTTTCGCCGAAAGGTATTGTGAAACTATATGAGAAATTATTACCATACGCTGCGGTATTTGGATTGGAAGAAAGTTGGATGAATGAGATGAAGGAGTATTGTGAAGTTGAGGAGATTGCAGAGCCGAACTATTTGATGAATGGCATAATGATATCTGAAATAACTAGGAGTTTGAGCACGGCGGCTTCCTATGCCACTACGGCAACCACAATGTCTAGCTCAGGTGGCGGCTCTTCTTCGAGTTTCTCTGGTGGTGGCGGTGGTGGTTTTTCCGGCGGCGGAGGCGGCGGAGGCGGTTTTTCGGGTAGATAGTTTTGATATTATTGTTGTTTTGTGATATTATTTATATGAAGAAATAAGCATAATAATTTTAATAACACAATAAAAGGAATATCGAAATGGATCCAACGAATTCTCAAACACCAACGCCGACACCCACGCCAGCGCCTACGCCTGCTCCGACACCAGCGCCAACCGTAGCGTCAGAATCTCCAGTGGTGAGTGAGCCACCTGTAATTAAGCCAGCAACTTTGCAGCTAGAGGCGCCTGTTGCCTCAGTGGATCCAGTGACTCCGCCAGAGCCGATTGCGTCAGCCAGGCCAGCACCTGTAGCACCAGTTGCTCCCGTAAATGCGGCGCCCGTTAATCCAGTCATAAGGCCGTCTGTTAATACTACGATTAATCCGCCTTTACCGGTGCAAAACGGTGTAGGGGCGATGGATGCGATTTTACGCCCAGAGCCAACTCCTCAGCCTGATCCGGTGGAAGAAGAACTAAAGGCTCCAATGACTCCTGCTGCGCCAGCCCCTGGTTCTATTGGTTCTGCCGTGTCTGGTCCCGCAGATGTAATGAATGACATGGCCGATGAAGGGCCGATTCCTAGTGTTTCGTTTAATGATCCTGCTACGCAACCGGATGGCCAGATTTCTAGTCAGCCAAATGCAATGGATGGCGGAAAGAAGAATAGCAAGACTTTGGTAATCTTAGTAGTTATTGCTGCTATGGTAGTTGTTGCCTTGGTAGGTGTTTTGATAATGAGCATTTTAAACACTCCGACCGAACCAACGCCTAGCGGTTCGAATACGCCAAACAATGCCGTGGTTGTGGATGATGATGACGATGATAACACGGCTTCAAATTCTAGCACAACTACTGATACTGATAAATCTTTAAGTTGCACGAGAAACTTGACGAAGGAAGAGCTAGCTGAACAGAATGATGCAGCTTCTGGTACTCTTAGTATTAGCGTAGAGTTTGTTTCTAATAAGCTGTCAAAGGTTGCCTTGACTAAAGATGTAGTGACTAGTGACGAAGATGCTATTGATAATGAGCCTGTTGATCTAAAAGTTGAGGAAGTAACGGCAGACCAACTAACCGCAGCGAACGCCCTGAATTATTATTTGCCCATTAAAGATGACGGTTCGATTGATATGACTTTTTCTGGCATCAAGGCTCATTATGAGTCGCTTGACTTTACCTGTGATGCATTGTAAAATATTTTCATGATTAACAGATATCTTACTACTGCGATTCCGTATGTTAACGGAGTGCCGCATATTGGGCACGCAATGGATTATTGCTTGGCTGATGTTTGCGCGCGATATTATAAACTATTGGGCGATAATGTTAGGGTGCAGGCAGGTACGGATGAGCATGGCGGTAAGATTTTTCAAAAAGCAAGAGAGCTTAATATTCCGGTGCAGGAGTATGTTGATAGTAATGCAAAAAAATTCCAAGATTTTATTGCAAAATTAAACGTTTCATATACTGATTTTGTGAGGACATCTGACCCTGACCATGAAAAGAGGGTACAGGAAATTTGGAAGAAGTTATCAAGCCATATTTATCTTGAAAAGTACGAGGGTTGGTATTGTACTGGTTGCGAAAGATTTATTACGCAAAAAGAATATGACGAGAACGGGGGCGTTTGTCCTGACCATCAGAAACCTTATGAAAAATTGGAAGAAGAAAATTATTATTTTAGAATTTCAGACTTTAAGGACAAGATTCGTGAAGCAATAGAATCTGGAGAGATGTTGATTTTGCCAGATTTTAGAAAAAAAGAAATAATGAAGCTTTTGGATGAATCGCCTGATGTGTCAGTTTCACGCCCAAAGAGCCAGCTTAAGTGGGGCATTACGGTGCCGGATGATGAATCTCAAACGATGTATGTGTGGCTTGATGCGCTATCGAACTATATTACTGTATTGGGGTATCCTGACAATGACATATCGGATTGGTGGCCAGCTACGGCTCAATTTGTCGGGAAGGATATCTTGCGTTTTCATGCTATTATTTGGCCGGCAATGCTTTTGGGGCTAGGGTTACCTTTGCCAAAAACAATTGTTTCGCATGGTATGGTGCTAGCTAATGGACAAAAAATGTCTAAGTCGATTGGCAATGTAGTGGATCCTCTGGAAGTGATAGAATGTTACGGCGTGGATGCATTTAGGTATTTCTTTTTAAGAAAAGTTGATACCTTTGCGGATGCTGATTTTACTTGGGAAAAATTTGAAGAGTCCTATAACAATGAATTGGCGAATGATTTTGGCAATCTAGTGCAGAGACTATCGACGATGATGTCTAAAAACCATGTTGCGCTTGGGGATGTGTCGATAGAATTGCCAGAAGAATATAAAGCTTTGATGGATAAGTTTGAGTTTTCGATGGCATTTGATTATGCATGGTCGCTAGTTCAGGATATCAATAAACGGATTGACGATGAAAAACCTTGGGCATTAGCCAAGGCGGGTGAAGGAGAAAAATTAGAAGAATGCCTGCAAAATTTGGCGGGTAGTTTGATGATAGCGAATTTGATGTTGGAGCCATTCTTACCGAATGCTACCGCTAAGGTGAAAGAGGTTTTTGAAGCTGAACAGGTGGCGCCACCGGTTCAGCCGCTATTTCCGAAGCATTAAAAAATAGCCCCTCGACGGGGCTATTTTTTCTATTGCTAATCTTCTGCAAGCTTAGCGGTGAAATCGGAAAGATAAAATCCGATTACGCCACCAATCATTGGGATAATTGCGTAGGCAGAAAGAGCTTGGCAAATGCCACCTAGGATTTCGCCAAAGTTGTCACCAGAAGATGGGAAAATCTTCATCATCATGGCAACTGCTGGATTGTAGATGAAGTTATTGTTGAGACCGACAAATGCGGCGGAAATTACATAACCAACTACCATGGCTAAGCAGATGCCACCAGCTGTTACTGCGGCAAAGGTGAACACGCTGCGTTGATATTTGAGCGCACGGGCAAAGAAGAATGCAACGATTGCTGCGCCGAGTAATTCGATGAGCGCGACAGTCCAAAAGCCACCTTCGCCAATTGCAGAAATGGTTGGGATGTCGTAGGCAGTTTCGCCACCGGCTAGATGGAAGGCATTGAAGATGAGCCAACCAAGCCAGGCGCCGACGATTTCGGCGATGATGTACATGACACCGCGGATAACCGACATGCGACGGCTAGCCATCATACCTACGGTGATGATTGGGTTGAGGCAAGCCCCAGAAAATGCATATACGGCAATTAAGATTGCGATTAAAGCAAATGCATAAGTCGCGATGTTGTGTACGCCCATTAAGAATACTGAAAATAGTAATAGGGCGAGAATCATTGTGCCGAGTATTTCGCCAAGCAATGAACCGTAGAATTTATGATTCTTGAAGATTGTTAGGATGCTTTCTTTTTCTTCGTATTTGCGTGCGAAGAATCCTTTCAAAAATCCTTTGCTATTGGTTGGTTTGTTCTCCACCTTGTTGGTTTTAATGGCCTCGAGCTCTGTCTTTTTCGCAGTTTTCGTGGCAGTTTTAGGTTTTGTCGATGTAGCTTTCGGAGCTTTTTTCGACGTCTTCGACTTTTTAGTCGCCATTTTAGACCTCCTTAAATGATATTTTGTCTATTATAACACAAATTTTGTATGTTATAATGAAAAAGTCAATAATTTATTTAGGAAAAAAATGGGTGTAATATTAAATAAAGAAAATGAAAAAAGTAATGAATTGTCGCAGCGTATTGATGCGGATTTGCGCGCGAAGCTAAGTGGCAATTCTCGCATCGATGATGAAGATCCTGATTTTGCGGAAGATGCGGCTTATTTAAAGGATTTGAAAAAGACTGGCAAGTTTGGTTGGATTTGGATAGTTTTAATTGTGGGCGCAATTTTGTCATTGATTTCAATATTTGTGTTTTAAACAGTAAACATAGGTGGTATAATATATATTATGGATGGTCGTTCAAAGAATAACTCGGCAGGAATCTTTGATACTGGGGGTAAAAGAAGTTATACGCCAGATTTCTTACTTCGTAATGGCGATAAGAAGCCTAATGGGCAGGATAAGAACAATAGTAGTGTAGCTGATTTAAAAAAATTAGAAAATAAAGCTGCTGAAAAAGCGGATAAAAAACCTAGTTTAGCGAATACCGAACGGATTGGTGGCGGCCTTTATAATCCAAACGCTAAAAACGTGGCAAAGGGTAAAGCGCCAAAAAAGATTGATAAAAAGAAGCTAGCAACATCAGGTGCTATAGTTGGGCTACTTGGGGTATTATTGATTCCAATGGCGCTTTTTGGCTCACCTATGCTGATGATTGGGGCGATTGATCTTAATCTACAAGAATCGATTGGTATTTCTGGGACGATTGCAATTATTGAGCAACAAGGTTTGCATGTTTTGTCGGAATCGGCTGCTAACGGAGAGATGCCTAATGGATTTGCGGAAGATTTGGCTGATGCGGGTATTCTGGTAGGACAAGTGACGGCGTCGGGTGATTTTGTACGTACAAATAATTACATTGCAAATATTGACGCCAGCAATGAGATTGCAGCAACTGGATTTGATTATCATAAATATGGTGCGGAAGGTGAATTGGCATTTTTGTTCGATAACGAGGTGGTGAATGCAAGTAATTTTGTAGCGGCGGCCGAATCAAATCCCAAACTATATGCAGCATATTCTGAAGCTTTGGACGTGTCGGCGAGATTCTATTATGGTTCTGATGTAAGTGAGGTTTATAAGGATTTAGGTTTGACGCGAGGTGCGTTTAATGGATGGAAAGCCACCGGTAATGAAGAGGCTGACCAAGAAAGTTTTAATTCGACCTTGGAAAAGACTTTAAATAGCAGCATTTCTTCGTCGATGGCGGGTTGTGATGACGCTTCCTGCGATGAGTCGAGCTTGTCTACGGGAGGGGACGCAAGTGAGATTCTTGATGGAGCTAAGAGATCTTCTGGTGATACTAGTAAAGCTGCTCAACTATTGAATTCAGCGATTTCGGCGATCGAGCCAGCCCAAGCTGCAAAAGCGTTTTTGGCGATTGAGGAGCCAATTCAACGGGCTAGGATTGATGGTGATGGGCCAGTAAACCAGGTAATGAATGTTTTGTCTTCAGCGACCGAGGTTACGTATACTGATGTTAATACGCAGGAGGAGACTAAGACAAAGAAGTCTATTTTGGAGACGGTCAATTTTGCGGCAGCGGTTTCGGGTGGTGGCTATTCGGTAAACGAGGCAAACAACTTTTCCCGCGATAGAGTTCTGGTGGCTACTAACATGATGGATAATGATAATATCACTGGCACAACCGTGAAGAGCGACAAGAGCTCGTCCGATGTTGCATTGGGTAAAGGATTTGGGGGCGTCGATGACAGTACTATTGATCGAGCAAAGGGAAGCGTTGAGATGTCGGTTGCGACGATGGATGACAGTTTGTTTTCAAGCGTAGTTGGTGGAAATAAAGCTGTGGAAGGCGGTTCTTATTTGTCAAATACGATCAATCAAAGGGCTTTGGGCGCAATGCCGTCCGATGCGGCTACGATTGCGAAATATCAGCAGGATGTCGATATAGCTTTGGCGCGTAAGGCTGAGGCTGACCGTGCAACACTGAGTCCATTTGATATTTCTTCGCCACACACTTTCTTAGGTAGCATCGTGCATGGGTTTTCGATGAGTTTGATTTCTCACACTGATTCTGGAAGGGGCGGGGTTGGCGTGGTTTCGGCAGTGGGTGCAGCGGTTGATTTAGCTGGTAATTCTGTGAATGATTTGTTTGGTATAGCAAAAGCCGATGGTAGCGATCAGAAGTTCACCACTTTGGCCGGAAACTGTGCAACGGTGAAAAAGGTTGGTGCGGAAGGAGATTTGTATTGCAATTCCCACAACACTATAAGCACAAAATATATGAGCAACACGGCAAGTGATTGGGGCTCGATAAGTGAGAGTAAAGAATATCAGGATTTTGTGAAATATGGCATGGATAGAGAAACTTCGGCGGGCGTACAGAGTGCTAGCGTGTGCGAAAGATATCGTGATGATGAAGAGAATGGTTTAGAGAAGCTTCTTAGTTCACTTCAAGAACTTATTGGCGTTTATCAGGCTTGTGGCCCTGTTGACAACGATATTGCAACGGGTGCAAGATATACCTTTAATGGGAATAATGGAGATGTCGAAAAGTATTCCGCTTACGCGCTCTATGATGCAGTTTCTGC
The DNA here is from genome assembly GCA_946538495.1 of uncultured Candidatus Saccharibacteria bacterium. GTDB lineage: Bacteria > Patescibacteriota > Saccharimonadia > Saccharimonadales > Saccharimonadaceae > Nanosyncoccus. The sequence goes on along the minus strand of CAMNGP010000005.1, from coordinate 10,573 downwards.
ACTAGTCAAATCTTCGCAAAGTGAAACTTCAAAGATAAGAGAGGAATTTAATAAAAAATATCCTAAAGATAATTCTGCAGCTGGACGCATTGCAAGAATGTCTGGTATGACGAAAGCAGAAGCTGAATTGGCGTTAAATTATGCTTCGTATTTGACAACGATTGCGAATTATAATCCACTAGAAAGATTTGCCTTTGGTGGCGATATCATTAATATTGAAAAACCAATGATGTTGGTCGAGGATGAACAAATAAAAGAAAACGTATATTGCTATTGGTGCGGCAAGATAGAATTTGCTGAATTAAGAAATCGAAATTATGCGGCTTGAAAAGCCTGATATTATGATTATATCATACTTTGATTAAAATGTCAATTGGGGGTATAATGTAGCGTATATGGAAAGCGCGGAAAAACTTCAAGAGCTGAAGCAAAAATTAAAGGAAATCAATGCTGGTTATGCCAAGATTAGTCAGTTGACGACTGAAGAAAAGGCCAAATTTGGTCAGGAACAAAATCGTAAAAAACAAGAGATTCTGTTTCAAATCGAGCAGTTGGAAAAGGCAGAGCTAGATAAAGAGGTGGAGCCAATCGATGTGACGGCTTTTTCTGGTGTAAATGAGCCACTGCCCGAGTTGTATTCTGCCGAGATGGGATCTAGGCATCCTTTGATGACAGAGTTAGACCGCGTGATTGAAATATATCAAATGATGGGATTTGATGCAATGGAATCTAGACAGCTCGATGATGAATTTCATATGTTTGACAGTTTGAACTTTGCGAAAGAACATCCAGCGCGTGATGGGTATGATACTTTTAGAACTGAAGAGGGCTTGATTCCGCCAGCTCATACTTCGACCATGCAGCATCGCGTACTGAAAAAGTATAAAAGCAAATTGGATGAAGGTAAGGCAATTGCGGTGGTGGTGCCTGGCAGAGTTTTTAGAAATGAAGATGTGGACGCTACGCACGAGCATACTTTTTATCAGTGTGAGGGCGTATATGTCTCAGAAACATGCACAATGGGTGATATGCTGGGTATTTTGCGAGAATTCTTTGAAAAATACTACGAGCAAAAATTAAACATTCGTACGCAACCTGGGTATTTTCCGTTTACGGAGCCGAGTTTGGAGTTTATGATTGAAAAACCAAAGTCGCTTGGGGGTAAAAAGGGTGATTTTCTTGAGATGTTGGGTTGCGGTATGATTCATCCTAACGTATTAAAGATGGCCGGGATTGATCCTACGAAATATCATGGTTTTGCTTGGGGTGGCGGAATTGATCGTTTGGTGATGCTAAGATATGGTTTGAATGATGTGCGGAATTTTGAATCGGGTAATCTTAATTTCTTAAGGGAGTTTTAATATGAAAATATCATTGAATTGGCTAAAACAATATGTTGATATTAAAATTCCTGACGACGAGTTGGTGCGACTGATTGGCGCAAGGTTGGTAGAAGTCGAAGGCGTAATTGATGAGACTCATAAATACGATAATATATTTGTGGTCAAGGTGGAGAGAGCCGAAAAGATTCCTGAAACACATTTAACGCTTTGCCAGATTAATAATGGTGGCGAGATGTTTGAGGTGGTGTGTGGTGCGCCAAATGTGCGCGAAGGGATGTTGGCGGTTTGGATTGCGCCGGGTGCAATTGTGCCGGCTAGTGTTCATCAGGATGCGCCGTTCGTGATTGGTAAACGTAAAATGCTTGGCAAATATGAAAGTAATGGTATGCTAGCTGGGGCGGATGAACTTGATTTTGATGATAAGCATGAAAAAATTGCAGAAATTGATCCAGCGATGGCAAAGCCGGGCGATCTTTTGGCGGATGTTTTTGATTTGAATGATTTGATTTTGGAGATCGAAAACAAATCTTTGACGCATCGTCCTGATACATTCGGCATAATTGGATTTGCAAGAGAAGTGGCGGGTATTATGGGTCAGAAGTTTGAAGAGCCGGAATTTTTGACTCATGAAGAAGTATTTCCAGAAGGATTTTTGGTAAAAAATGGTAATGGTGTCCAAAGCAAAGATTCTAACCTAAAGATTGAAATAGCTGACAGTAATTTGTGCTCGCGTTATACGGCGGCGTATTTGAAGGTGGTAGATGCGGATGAAAAGAGTAAATACCTCTCAAAGATGCAGATTCTGCTAGCAAAATCTGGCATGATGACAGTTTCTAGAATTGTAGACGTAACTAATTATCTGATGCTTTTGACTGGTCAACCTTTGCACGCTTTTGATTATGATAAATTTGTTGCGCTGGCGGGCGGAGAGGCAAAGATTATAGTGCGTAGCGCAAAACAGGGCGAAAAACTAGTATTATTAGATGGTAAAGAAATCGAATGTATTGATAGTGATATTTTAATTACCGCAAATAATGTACCGGTGGCACTGGCTGGTGCAATGGGTGGTAAGAATACGGAAATTGATGGAAACACTAAGAGTATTTTACTGGAGTCTGCATCCTTTAGTTTATACGATTTGCGCAAGACCCAGATGGCACACGGCATATTCTCTGAAGCAATTACGAGATTTACAAAAGGCGTGCCGGCGGGTGGCACTTTTAATATTTTGGCTGAGGCGGTAAAAGAAATTAGTGCCAAGACGGTTTCTTTAAGTGATGAATTTGTGGGGTATCGTAGTGCAGATTGTGTGAAAATCACCGTAGATGAGATTAATGGTTTGCTTGGCACGAAGTATGATAAAGATTTAATTGTAAAGACTTTAGAAAATGTGAGTTTTTATGTTGAGCAAAATGGGGAAATGCTTAAAGTGGTTGCTCCGTATTGGCGAACGGATATTCACATTAAAGAAGACGTAATTGAAGAAGTTGGCAGATTGTTGGGATATGATAATATCGTGCCAACTTTGCCACTGCATGGTACGGCCGAGAAAAACTCGATGTTTGAGCTGAAGCACACGATTCGCGATTTGATGGCAAAATATGGTGCGAATGAGGTGTTAACATATAGCTTTGTTTCGGAAAAATTGTTGAACAAGGCTCAACAAAATGCAAAGAATTCTTATAGAATTGTGAATTCGATTTCGCCAGAGTTACAGTACGTGCGTCAGTCAATTGTGCCAAGTTTGTTGGAAAAGACTTATCTGAATGAGAAGTTGCCGGTTGAGAGGTTTGCCATTTTTGAGATGAATAAAATCTATCGCAAAGAATGGGGGTTGAACTCAGAAAATGTGCCAGTAGAAAAGAATTCCGTGGGATTCGTGGTGGCAGAAAGAAAGAACAATGAAACAGCATTTTATAAGGCTAAGCTATATGCTGCGAAGCTACTAGACGAACTGAATATCAAAGCGGAGTTTTTGCCTTTGAAGAAAAATGAGGCCGAGGCGCAGCCTTTTGAGCCAAAGCGTATGATTGGTGTTTACGCAAATGACATATATTTGGGCGTGGTGGGTGAATTTAAGAATTCTGTGCGGAACGAGTTTAAATTAGCACCTTATCTCGCTGGTTTTGAATTAGATTTGGACGAAGTGCTGCAGCTGGTAAGTTACAAAAAAGAAATCTTTTTTGGTAAAAAACATGTTGAAGATTTGACGATTACTTCTGACAAAAGCTATGCAGAGGCGTTAAAGGAGGTCCAGGCAAAATATCCGAATGCAAAGATTTTGCCTTCGGTAATATATCAAGCAGAAGGGCAAAAGTCCAAGAATATTACATTTCACATCGAGCATAACCAATAATTATTGGTTGCATGTAACTGTGCTTATGCTATAATCATGATATGATATTGTTTGATTCTGTGACTAAGAAATACCCTGGCGATTCTGAAGCGGCGCTCGATTCAGTTTCCTTGCATATTGAACCAAACGAATTTGTCTTTCTCGTGGGTAAATCTGGTGCTGGCAAATCTACCTTGATGAAAATGATTACCAAGGAAGAGATTCCTGATTCTGGGAAGATTATTATTGGCGGTATAGATCTTGACTATGTCAAAAAACGCCATATTCCTGGCTATCGTAGGCGGCTTGGTGTAGTGTTTCAGGATTTTAAACTTTTGCCAAGACGTACGGTTTACGAAAATGTTGCTTTTGCTTTAGAAATTGCTGGAATGAGCGGCAAAGAAATTCGTCGTACGGTTCCTAAGGTTTTGGAATTGGTGGATTTGTCTGAGCAGGCAAATAAGTTTCCGGATCAGTTGTCGGGCGGTCAGGCGCAGCGAGTGTCGATTGCGCGTTCGGTAGCGCGTCAACCAAAGATTTTGATTGCAGACGAGCCGACGGCGAATTTGGATAAACTTACTACCCAAGAAATTATTGATTTATTAAAGCGCATTAATGATTTTGGTACTACGATTTTAGTAACTACTCATAATGAGAATATCGTTAATAATCTTCAAAAGCGCGTGATTACTTTGAAAGATGGCAAAATCGTGAACGATCAAAAGAATAATGGTATTTATAACCTAGATAGCACGCCGGTACCAAAACAACCAGCTAGAAGAGTGCAAACACCTGGGCATGCCCTGAAACCAAGAAGAAAAGTAATTTAAGAGGTGGATAGATGATAAAAGAAAAAGAGCAAAAACTAAAGAAGGTTTCCAAAAAGAGCCTAAGGAAAATGCAGAAGACTCGCAATCGTCATATTGTCCGCGAGAAGGCGAGAATTGTAAAATATGGAACGAAAGGCTTTGGGCGCAATATTTGGCTTTCTACTGCGGCAACGGTGGTTATGGCGATTACGTTGATAATTCTGTTTATCACAATTGTTGCTAGCGTAATTTTGACAAATACTGCCGAGATGATGAAGGACAAGATTGATATTACGGTTTATTTTAAACCGAATACTTCGGCGGAAATTTTGGAGCAACTTACCGATACAATAAAGCAGGATTCGAATATTAAGTCGGTTGAGACATCTACTTCGGAAGAAGAATACGAGAAGTTTTTGCAAGAGAATGCAAATAGCGATGAGGTGTTGAATATTCTTGATGAAGAGATGAAGGCTTTGATGATTGGCAAGATGCAGTCGACTATGCGCATAAAGGTCTACAATGTAGACGATCTTAGCAGTATTAAAACGATCGTCGAAGATGATGAGTTATTTAAGAAATATACCGACAAGGAGAAAGTACCGACGTATGATGTAAACCAAGCGGAAATTGCGACGATCACTTCCTGGGCAAAGATAGCGCGAACTGGTGGTATTATTTTGGCGGCGGTTTTCTTGGTGATTTCGATTTTAATAATATTCAGCACAATTAGAATGGCGATTTTCTCACGCCGCGAAGAAATATATATGATGAAATTAGTGGGCGCAGATAAGAGTTTTATTCGTGGTCCGTTTTTGGTAGAGGCAGAGATTTGCGGAATTATTGCTGGGGCTGCGGCGGCTACGATTTCATATTTTGGCTTTAAGTTTTTGTCACCAAGATTAATGGGCTACGGAATTGATGTGAGTTCTATTAATAATATCCTCGAATCCAATAAGTTGATCTTGGTCTTTTTGGCCTTTATTGCGAGCGGAATCTTGATTGGTAGAATTTCAGCAAGACTAGCCGTGTCGAAGTATTTGCATAAAACATAATTCTTATGGTATAATAAAAGTATGGCTACTAAAAACAAAAAATTTATAACAAGTTTGGTGGCGGTGGCTTTGGTTTTGTCTTCTTTTGGTGTTTTTAATTATAATAACGAGGTGTCTGGTATTTCGAAGGCTTGTCAGAATTCGGCAGCTTGTCGTGAAGCAGTAGAAAAAGAAAAGGAAGCAAATCGTAATGCGGCTTCAGCGGCTAAATCCGCAAATGCTTACCAGGCTAGAGTAAGCGAGCTTTCGGCAGAAATTGCTAGACAGGAGGCGGAAATCGCCGAGACGGAAGTAGAAGTAAAAGTTTTGAAAGCGCAAATACTTGAAACTGAGAAGAAGTTAAACGAAGAACAAGAAGCTTTGGCTGAGTTGTTGGTGAATATGCATTTTGAATCGGATGCGGAGCCGATTAAGATATTAGCTGGAGCGAGTTCGATTTCGGATTTGGCTGAAAAAGCTGCGCGTGAAGATGTGGTGAAGGAACAAATCAGTATTTCGGCTGCGGCAGTAAAAAAAGCTAAGGAAGAACTTGAGGCAGAAAAGGCTGAGGTAGAAGATCTTTTGGCCCAGCAGCAGGCTGCCAAGGAATCTTTGATTGCCAAGCGCAGTGAACAGCAGGCTCTAGTTGATAAATATGAAAACGATGCTGAGGCGTATGCCGAGGCGGCAAAAGCGGCGCAGCTAGCGCAGCGCGAAGCGGAGCGAGCCGAGCAGGAAGCCCATCCGGAACTATATCGTGGTAGTGCATATACTGGAGCAAATACTTATCCATGGCAAGGTGATTGTCCAGGAAGGCAGGATGAGTATATTACTTATTGGGAAGATGCTTGGGGTTGGCACAAGATTGGTGGTTTTGTTTGTGAGTGCGTGAGTTATGCGGGATGGAAGGCATATGAGGCGCATGGCGTAGCGGCGGCATGGGGCAATGCTTATTCTTGGGATGATAATGCTAGGGCCGCTGGTTATCGCGTAGACAAAACTCCGGCTGCAAATACGATTGGACAGGTAGATGGTTATCCTTATGGCCATGTTTTCTGGGTGGAAAGCGTAAACTCTGACGGCTCAATTAATGTGACAGAATACAATAATTCTTATGCGACGTATCTTTATTCTGGCAGCTCGCACTATGGTGATTTTGGTGCTCGTACGATTTCGGCGCGTGAGGTTTGGCAATACAACTTTATTCATTTCGATTAAGCTTTGAATGTGCTATAATAGAGTGCATGAGTGAAAACAAAGTGTGGAAAGAAAAAAAGACTAATCTTGGCAACGCTATAATAGTTGGTGCTATTTTTGTGGTGCTGAGTTTTATCGTTGGTTTAAATTGGAATAGTTGGTTTGGTGGATTTATGCCTTATCTAGGGATTGGCGGTTCATCGAATACTGATTGGTCGGCTTTGGATGAGGTTTATAATAAACTAGCCTCTTCATATAATGGTGAGATTGACAAAGCAAAGCTAGTTGAAGGCGCCAAAAAGGGCATGACAAAGGCCCTAGGAGATACTTATACAGTCTATATGGATTCTGAAGAAACTGCGGAATTTTATGATGATTTGCATGGTAATGTAGGCTCGGGTATTGGTGTTGAGATGGGTCTCAGGGACGGTTATGTGCGGGTGCTTCGTACTTTGCCGGATAACCCGGCGCAAAAGGCTGGGATGCTGGCCGGTGACATTATCTATAAGGTTAACGACGAGGTGGTATATGATTTGTCGACCGATGAAATCGCGAAGAAGGTGAAGGGCGAGACTGGTTCTGAAGTAACAGTTACTATCGTGCGTGATGGCAAAGAAAAGTCCTTCACTATGAAAAGGGAAGCTATAAATAATGTATCGGCCTATGTTGATTATGATGGATCTACGGCAATTGTGACCGTAACAAGATTTGACGAAGACACTGGCACGATGGTGCAAAATTTTGCCAAGTACTTTGCCGATAAGGGAGTAAAAAAGGTGATTTTGGATCTTCGAAATAACGGTGGTGGCTATGTAGCGGCGGCGCAAGACTTGCTTAGTTTGTGGATTGATGGCGACAAGGTTTTGGTGCAAAAATCGAAGCACTTTGGCAATACCGATTCTTCGGCTAGAAACGGCAAGGCAATATTAAAGGATATGAAGACGGTAGTTTTGGTAAATGGTGCATCGGCTTCGGCATCAGAAATAGTAGCTGGCGCTTTGCAAGATTATAAGAAAGCTACAATTGTGGGCGAAAAGACTTATGGCAAGGGTGTAGTGCAGAGTTTATATAATTTGTCTGGTGGGACGGTCCTCAAAGTGACGACTGCCGATTGGTATACTCCAAACGACCGTTCGATTAATGGGGAAGGAATCGAGCCAGATATTAAGGTCGAGCGTTCTTATGAGGATATTAATTCAATGAAAGATCCTCAGATGGATAAGGCGAAGAGTCTATGAAAATTGTAATTGCGACGGCCGTTTATTATCCGATGATAAATGGGGTGGCGGTGTTTTCGCGCAATTTGGCAGTGGGATTGGCTAGGCGTGGGCATGAAGTATTGGTGCTTTGCCCGTCGCAGACTGGCAAGAATTACGTGCGTAATCAAGATGGAGTTAAGGTAAACTATCTAAGGTCGATTAATACCAGAGTTTATCCAGATCAGATTAATGACGTACCGCCTAAGAAGAAGGTTTTGGGCGTGGAATTGCCGCACCTTTTTTATAAAAAAGGCTTTAAGGTGTCGGTTTTTCCGGCAATCGAAATCAAAAAAGCATTAGATAAATTTGCACCTGATGTAGTGCATGTGCAGATTTCAGATCCAATTGGGCTTTCGGTGGTATCTTATGCGAGACGTCATCATATCCCAGTAGTAACAACGGAGCATAATCAGCCGGAGGTGATTACGGAGCCGCTTAAAGTGCCAAAAGTTGTTAAAAAACCGATGGATGCGATGCTTAGTGCCTATTTTCGTAATCGTCAGAGCAAAAGTGATTTTGTAACAATGCCGACGGAACAGTCAATTAGGAATTTACTGTCGAAACATCAAATTGATGTGCCGATTGCGGCGGTGTCTAATGGGGTTGATCTAACTAATTTTAAGCCAGGCAAGCCAAAGAGCGAGATTTATCAAAAATATGGCATTTCTAAAGACGTACCAATTGTGCTGTACGTTGGAAGAGTGGACCCCGAAAAGCAGGTTGGTACGGTAATTGCGGCGTTTAAAGAAGCGCGTAAGATTGTTCCGAAAACAGAGATGGTGATTGTAGGCGATGGTGTAGATAAGGCGCGGCTAGAAAAAATGGTGAAAGATGACGGATTAAGTAGTGCGATTAAGTTTTTGGGACGAGTTACGCCGCCAGATTTGTATGAATTATATAGGGTGGGGACTTTGTTTGCGACGGCGAGTGAGATAGAAACGCAGGGGATAGTTTTGATAGAGGCGGCAGCTACGGGGTTACCTTTGATCGCGGTGGATAAAGGGGCGGTGTCCGAGGTGTGTATTTCGGACAAAAACGGATTTTTGTGTAGACCGGGTAATACGGCGGAGATTGCCGAGGCTATGGTCAAAATTCTGTCGGATGCGGAATTGCAGAAGAAGTTTGCGGAGAATTCTGTGAAAATTGCTGGTGAGCATGATTTAGAAAAAACCATAGACAAGTTTATAAATATTTATCAAAAATTAAAAAAATAATATTGGTTTTTAAAATTCTTATGCTATAATTAGTTCATCAAGGGCATGCATAGTATTACATAATTTGGAGATGTGTATGCATGCAAAAGAAAGATTAATTCATTCTTGGATTTTTAAGTTATCGTTATTTCTGGTGAGTATTACTACTCTTTCTTTTGTTTCGCTTATTTCTACTACGTCTTTCGCAGATAACCACGTCATCTCCGACGTATCCATTAATGTTCCAGTCTCTTGTTCTTTTTCTGACGATACTACACCAGGAGTACACACAGCTACTATTGACCCTGGTATATATAGGAGTGAAATAGGCTATACCAACTTCACTGTCTTTTGTAATGATGGTGATGGCTTTGCACTATATGCTATAGGTTATTCTAATGAAGAATATGGCAATACTACACTAATAGGCAGTGGTACAGGACAAACTATTGCTACTGGTATAGCTACGTCTGGCTCTACATCTAACTGGGCGATGAAGATGATTAAAGACACTAATGGTTACCAACCAAATAATCTTACCATTGAATCAGCTCCTAATGTAAGTGGGGGAGCGAATGCATCATTTGCTGACTATCATACTGTACCTAATGTATTCACAAAAGTAGCTAACTATTCTGCTTCTACCGATACTACAATTGGTTCTAAACTCCAATCTACTTATGCTGCCTTTATCTCATCAGGCCAAATGGCTGATACTTATAATGGGAAAGTACGCTATACACTTGTGTACCCACATGATGCTAATGCTCCTGAAGATCCGAGATTCGTGGCTAAGTTAGATACTGGGCGGAATGTAAACGTAAAGCTGAAAACACTAGCTGGGGCCACTAGTCCTAGTTATATCACCCAAGATAACACCATTACCGCTCTAAAGCGTGCTAATGCTTTACCGAATAGCTTTACTGCATACACTGCAAATACTATTTCCACTAGCGATTCAACACTACCTATTTATGCTTGGTATGATTCTAGTGATACTACTATTTATTATTACTCTGAGGCAAATAGGATTTACATGAATGAGGATTCTAGCGGCTTCTTTTATCAGATGCGTGCTTTATCTGATTTATCTACTATTGCTACTTGGGATACTTCTAAGGTGACGGATATGGGCAGCATGTTCGCCCAAGCCGGCTACGGCGCTACCACCTGGTCTGTAGGCGATCTCTCCTCCTGGAACACGGCTAGCGTGACGAATATGTCTAGCATGTTCGCCCAAGCCGGCCGAAGCGCTACCACCTGGTCCGTAGGCGATCTCTCCTCCTGGAACACGGCTAGCGTGACGAATATGGGCCAAATGTTCTACGATGCCGGCCGCAACGCCACTACCTGGTCCGTAGGCGATCTCTCCTCCTGGAACACGGCTAGCGTGACGAATATGT
>CAMNGP010000004.1 GCA_946538495.1 uncultured Candidatus Saccharibacteria bacterium | reverse complement strand
CCACGTTTTACCATTATTTGATTTTTATAGTCTTAACGTTTCAGGTGAAATAGGCTTAAGAGCAAAGGTACTTGGACGAACGGTGGCAACATTCACTTTCGTGAAAGGTTCCCACGATTTCCTTAATAATATGACCGAAACAGACGACGCAATCACCTATACCACAGACTTAGATTTACAAGAAACCATCAAAGAAAAGCAGAAAGAGTTGATCGCGAGCGACTATGGTAGCAAACCAGCCGGCACAATCAAAATGCCAGAGGGCGAGACCACTTGGAATCTCGACAATCTCGACAAACCCACCAAGAAAGCTAAATCTTCGTCCTTGGAGCCTACGGGTTTTGGCGGCGGACCGACTACGCCCACTCTCTCGAATACATCTGACGCTCAAACTACCAATAATTATGATTATGCTCATCAGATTGCCGAAAATGTCTATCCGTATAGCGGCACTCAGATTATTAAGCATCCCACCAACGAGCTAAACGCAGTCACGGTTTTTGCAAACAACAACGGGGAACTAAACTATTCGATTTACGACGGCTCCGCAAAGCAGATGAGCGAGCCGCGCCCGGTCACTGAAGACCCCGGTCAAGACTTTGACGCCAAGTTTACAAAAGGTTTTTACCCAGACCAATCTTATCTCGTATGGCGACGTCTCACAAATGACGGCAGCAACGGTGCCACCTTAACCGATGTCGCAAAGAGCGGTGAAATCATGATTGCGAAATTCGACCCTGACACCAACAGCTTTAAAGGCCAAGAATATGTCTCGTCAGATTCATATTATATTTACGGTGGCGTTGGCGTAACTACTGGTAGAAACGAAGATGATCGTGAACCATATATCTTTGCTTACACCAACGACGACGCTGATCCAGAAGGCCTCGTTGATGGCGAACGCAAAATCATGCTCTTCCGCAAAAACGGCGATGGATGGGACGGTAATGTCATCAAAAGTAATATCTGGGGGACGATTGCTTCTTTCGATGTAGGAGTCTATGACGGCAAACCAAGCGCAGCATATACTGTCTGGAACGATTTTGCAGACGTAATCATTACTTACGTAATTGACACCGAAGGCAATATAGTAGCTAACTTTACGAACGCTTGGGGCGCTCAGTTTACTAACAAAAATGGTGAACCAGTACTAACATTCATAGAAGATGGCAAACTTTATAGCTCTACAAAAGCCGACGAGAAAACTCTCGAATTTGGCGACGACAATCATACCCTCCCATATGCTCCGTTCAAGATTATCGGTGATTTGAATGAAACATTCATGGTTTCTTATCTTTCCAATGTTGACTCTCGCCAGAATCTCGTTGGTTACGTCAAAGCTAATGGCGAATGTAATTACGATCCTGTATTAGTTACAAACGTCGATGAGAATTCCAACGTAACTTACTATGCTGGTCTCTTTGTCGGTAACAATGCGATTTCTGGTAGTACCGCCGTTCCGTTTATTATCTACACAGCACAAAACTACGAATACGTTGACCCAGATTGGGTGGAAGGCCAAGCCGACATGTACGCAATGTCTGGAGCCGCTACCAACCACATTTCAATTCTCGCTGCCGACGTTACCAATTTGAGGAACTTGGGAGTTGATACTAACGTAGCAAAAGTAGATGTTCTTCTGAAAAACACAGGCCTGTTCCATGTTGATAAATTCTCACTCTATCTAAAGAAAAAAGGCGAATCGAGTGATCAATATGTCGAGCTAGCAGATTATGAAATCCCCACTCTAGCTCCAGGCGACATTTACTCGCTTGAATTAGAGCTACCCGAAGCTGATTATAATAATCCACAGTATTATGTACTAGGTGCCACCAGTCGTAATGGCGACTATGCCGACATTGGCGTGCAGTCTGAGTATCCAATCGATGCGGGTGAAGGGCAAGTCCAAATCACTAATTTGAAATATGATTTCCATAATCGTGGTAACCACGATGCCTACACTGTGACTGCTAAATCGCTGGGTCCCGGCCACAAAAATGGTAAGCTAGTATATTATAATACGGTTAATAAAACAGTCTACAAAGAAGTTCCATTTACCGATCTTGCTCCAGGCGAAGAAATTGTCGATACCATAGAGAATTCAGATGAGATGTTAAGTGCTAATCACGAATATCTTGCTGTGCGTATCGCGAGCGCTGATGAGGTGAGCAATGGTGATAACTGGCCATCTGATAAATTCCGCAACATGGAGCTTTTACCTGCTTGGTTTAAGGGTCATATTAATCAAGTGGGTGGTCGTAACGCAGCTGAGCGCGATATTCCTGTACCTGACACTGGAGCATTTACGAAAGCGGCTATCGTTGCAGCAGCCTCAGGCGGCACTATGCTAATAACCTTCATTGTCTCTGTAGCCACACTTCGAATTATTCGTAAAAGAAAACAATAAAAATGGTGATCTCGGCGGGAGTTTGATTTGCGCTAAAGCGCAAATCAATTCGTGGGGCGTCGCCTCAAAATATCTAGAATAAATTCTAGATATTTATTCGGCTCCTACCACGAGCGAACTCTGTGGGTTCGCCTCCCACCTAGTTCGTAAATCATAAAAATAAGCCCTAAAGGGCTTCTTTTTATGATTGGTGATCTCGGCGGGAGTCGAACCCGCGTTGTCGGGATGAAAACCCGATGTACTAACCGTTATACTACGAGACCGTGGAATTATTATAGCAAAAAATCTTAGAAATTGCAAACGTAGTGATAATCTACGTGGTAACTGCCACGAGAATATGGGGCATCGGGATAAAACTTGATAGTGGTTTTTTCTTCGTCGCAATAGTTTTTGATTTCATTAGCGAGTGAGGCATTCTTGGACTGGTCGTGAAGGAGTAGTTGTCGTAGCGTGATGGTCGAAAGCCCTCTATCTTTATACTCGCTCATGGTGGCATCAATATTGCCAGAGAATTTTTCGGAATTTATGAGGTTTTCGTAGAGATAGTTTTCATAATAATCTGTGGCTAGATTTGAGATTTTTGCCTTAGTAAGATTTTCTGGCTGCAGGAAAAATGAAGCAATTGCAAAGCCAATAGTGATTGCCATGACTGAGACTATAATTACGATTATGATTTTTTGAATGGGCGAAAGTTTGTGTTTTTTGTTTACCATAATCATATCTTAACACAAATAGAATAATTTGTGTTAAGATAATTACTATGAAAAGATTTTTTAAGCGAACAAAGATATTGGCGACAATTGGGCCATCGACTAATTCCAAAGAAATGATTGAAAAAGTGATAATGGCGGGGGCGAATGGCTGCCGTTTGAATTGTTCTCATGGTTCAAATGAAGAAAGAGATCAACAGATAAAATGGATTCGCGAAGCAGCGATTAAAAAAGGTAAGAGTGTAGCAATTCTTCAAGATTTGCAGGGCCCAAAGATTCGTTTAGGTATGATTAAGGATAACCACTTGGATTTAAAGGCTGGCGATGAGGTAGTACTAGAAGCAAAGGAGTTTGAACATGACGGCGGAATGACTTTGCCAGTGCAGTTTAATCTAGCCGAAAAAGCTAAAGTAGGCGAGCCTTTGTTTATGTTTGATGGGAAGATTAAGACTGAGGTAATTGAGATAGTTTCTGACACGGCGGTTAAGGTGAAGGTTTTGAATGATGGCTTTGTGATGTCTAAAAAAGGGTTGAATTTGCCCGATACGGATTTTGGCGGAGACATTTTGACGCCTAAAGATTTGGCCGACATAGAATATGGGGTAAAATGCGATTATGATTACGTATCGTTGTCATTTGTGCAATCTGCAGACGACATTGAAAAACTAAAACAGATTCTTGCTTCTTATGGTTCTACGGCAAAAGTAATCGCAAAGATTGAAACAAAAAAAGCGGTTGAAAGTGAAGAGAATCTAGAAAAAATTGTAGAAGTGGCTGATGGAATAATGGTAGCTCGAGGCGATATGGCAGTGGAGGCGGGCGCCGAAGTGGTGCCGATTGTACAAAGGAAGCTTATTACGCTTTGCCGTGCTCATGCCAAGCTTTGTATTGTGGCTACGCAAATGTTAAGTTCAATGGTAGACAATCCTGAGCCAACTAGGGCGGAGGTGTCTGACGTTTCGACGGCTGTTGTGCAGGGTGCGGATGCGGTGATGCTTTCGGACGAAACCGCTGTAGGTAAATATCCGGTAGAAACCGTAGAAGAAATGCGAAAAGTAATTATTTATACACAAAATCATTCTCAAATTGCAACTATTTCGAGAAGTCCAGAGGGCGGAAAATCTGAAGTGTATGATGCAATTTCGAGCGCTGTGGCTAGATTGGCGGAGAGAATTGAGGCAGATTTGATTGTTTGTCAGACTGCTTCTGGTGCAACGGCTACCGCGATGGCGGCAGAAAGGCCAAATATGCCAATAGTGACTGCGGCATCCGATCAAAGAGTGGCTAATCAATTGGCTTTGATTTATGGCAATTCGGCTTTTTGCCGTGAATATTCGGAAAACTATGGATATGAATTAGCAAAGCAATTGAAAGATGCAAGAAAACTGCAAAGCAAATATGGCAGAGAAGAATTATTGGTAGTAATTGTGTCTGGTGATCGCGATAAAGCAGGAACGGATACGATTAAAGTGAGGTATGTTTAATCGCTTCAAGTCCAGGTAATTTGTTGCCGAGGATAAACTCTAGGCTAGCTCCTCCACCAGTGGAAATGAGGGAATATTTAAGGTTTTGATGTTTTTCCATAAGGTTTTCTACAAAACCCGTAGTGTCTCCACCGCAGACAATTGTGGTGGCGTCGGTTTTTTCGCCGATTAATTCGGCGACGATAGTGGATGATGTGGCATAAGTGGGGTCTTCGGCATAACCTAGCAAACCGTTCCAGAGGATTGTTTTGGCATCGGTGATGAGTCCGGCGATTTTGGCGGTTGAGACGGGGCCGATGTCTAGCTTTTTGCCTTCTGAAGTTTCGTCGAAATCTTCGGCGACATAAATTTTTGAATCATTAGATTCGTAACCGTCAGCTGCAATTTTGCCGCCTACGACTATGTGGTCAAATTTGGAAGACAACTTGGCGATGAGTGGGGATTTGTCGGTGATTTTGGCTCCGCCGATGACAAGCAGCGCTGGGTGGTTGGGATTTTTGATGACTTTGGTGAGATTTTTTAGTTCATTTTCAACTAGTAGTCCAATACAGGACGGCAGTATCTTTGCAATTGCTTCGGTAGACGCATGAGTTCGATGTAACACCGCAAAGCCATCTTGAACAAATAATTCTGCGTTAGTCATATTGACGATTTTTTTGGCGAATTCTGTTGAGTTATCTTCTTCGCCAGGGTCAAAACGTAGATTTTCAAGTAATACTATTCTGGCGTCTGAGTGCTTTGATGCATTATTGTTGCTAGGAAGCTCCAAGAAATCAACTGTCTGGTTGGGCAAGAGTTTTTTTAAGGTTTTTACAGCTGGAGCTAAAGAGAATTCTTTGACAGGTTTTCCTTCTGGACGACCAAGATGAGAAATCAGATAAATCTGTTTGGCTCCTTTTTCTAAGAGATAGTTAATGGTTGGTAGGCTGGCACGAATTCTGAGGTCATTGGTGATTTTTCCGCTGCTAATCGGCACATTGTAATCTACTCTTACGAGAATAGTTTTATTATGGAGATCAAGGTCTTGAAGTGTTTTCATGAGATGATTATAACATATTTACAAATATTCATGTCGTGATATAATTTAAATATGAAAAAGGTAGGTACTTATCAACAACTTATTGGCGAAACTATTGAGCATATGCGGCTTGAGAAAAGCTGGACTCAAGAGGATTTAGCCAAGGCGGTGGGAACTTCGCAATCGGCCATTCATAGGATTGAGAAGGGAAGCCAAAATATTTCTTTAGAGATGGTAAAAAAGCTGTCTGAGGCACTAGGAAAGCAGATTCTCTCTATAAACGACTCGGCATCGCAAAGCTTTCGGATAGTTGGCGGTAAGGAACTATCTGGTGAGATTACTGTGAACACGTCGAAAAATGCTGCTGTGGGCTTGCTTTGTGCAGCACTACTTAATACTGGAAAAACCGTCTTGCATCGGGTGGCAAGGATTGAAGAAGTGTTTAGAATAATTGAGGTTTTAGAGTCGATTGGCGTAAAATGTCATTGGCAAAACCGCCATCGTGATTTAGAAATTATATCACCGCGTGAATTGAAATTAGACGAAATGGATGTGGAGGCCGCAAGAAGGACACGCTCGATTATTATGTTTTTGGGGCCTTTGCTACATCGTTACAACAAATTTAGGATCCCATACGCTGGAGGATGCTCGCTTGGCACTCGTACGGTAGAGCCGCATCTAAAAGCTTTGGAAAGCTATGGATTGAAGGTTGATGCAACTTGTAATAGTGGTTTTTATGAGGTGGAAGTAGATCAAAAAGCTTTGCAGGATAAATCTGAGAGATATATTATTTTAACAGAGCGCGGCGATACGGTAACAGAGAACGTTTTGATGGCGGCAGCGATGTTCCCAGGTAAAACTACGATTGTGGGTGCCTCGCCGAATTATATGGTGCAAGACGTGTGCTTCTTTTTGGAAAAACTTGGTGTAAAAATTACAGGGATTGGCACTACAAGATTAACTATTTATGGGCGTTCGCAGATAAACTGTGATGTAGAATATAGTGTGTCGGAGGACCCAATCGAAGCAATGAGCTTTATCGCGGTGGCACTAGCTACGCATTCTGAAATTACGCTTCTTAGAGCACCGATTGAGTTTTTGGAATTAGAGTTGGAAGTATTAAAGAATATGAATGCTAAATTTGAAAAATCAGAAGAGTATTTTTCAGCTAACGGCAGGACTAGACTAATAGACTTAAAGATAAAGAAATCCAAATTAGTAGCACCGGTAGACAAGATTCATCCGATGCCGTTTCCGGGGCTAAATATTGACAATTTACCTTTCTTCTCGGTAATCGCGGCAACGGCGGAGGGGCGCACGTTAATACATGACTGGGTTTTTGAAAACCGTGCGGTATATATTACGGAGTTAACTAATTTAAACGCGAAGGTTGAGCTTTTGGATGCACATCGTGTCTATATTGAGGGACCAACTAATTGGCGGCCAGCAGAGCTAGTGGCACCACAAGCCTTGCGCCCCGCAGTGGTTGTGTTAATAGGTATGTTGGCGGCACCTGGTAAATCGATTCTGCGCAATATTTATCCGATTAATCGCGGATATCAGGATTTTGCAGCAAGGCTTCGACATTTGGGCGCGGACATCGTGCCATTAACTGGCATTTGATGTATAATTAAACGATGAATGAAATTTTGGAGGGGCTTAATTCTGCACAAAAGGAGGCGGTAGAAACTCTGGAGGGGCCGTTGCTAATTTTGGCGGGAGCTGGTTCTGGCAAGACTAAAACTCTTACACATAGAATTGCGAATTTGATTACTCATGGCGTTCTGCCAAGTCATATTTTGGCGGTGACTTTTACCAATAAAGCAGCTAAAGAAATGCGGGATAGGTTATTTAAGATGTTGCACCAGGATGGTGGCGATGAGCCACCGCGTAGTTTTATGCCATATATGGGGACATTTCACGGCATTGCAGTACGTATTTTGCGAGAAGAGGCTGACGCGATGGGGCTAGACCATAATTTTACGATTTATGATGCCGATGATCAGATTTCGCTTGTTCGACGCGTGATAAAAGAGCTAAAACTATCCGACAATAAGAATCTAAAACCCAAAACCGTTCACTCGATTATTTCTAGTGAAAAGAATCAAGGAAGTGGGCCAGAGGAATATGCAGCTCGGGCTATTTATCCAAATCAAAAGCATATCGCGAAGATTTTTGCAAAATATGAAAAAGAAAAAGAACAAGCGCAGGCTTTGGACTTTGATGATCTTTTATTAAAAGAGTTAGAGCTATTAAAAAGATTTCCTGAAATTAGAAAAAAATGGCAGAAACGATTTGAGCATATTCTAATTGATGAATATCAGGATACTAACAGTGTTCAGTACAATATCGTGAAACTTTTAGTAAATGAGAAACAGAATATTTGTGTGGTGGGTGATGATTGGCAATCGATCTATTCTTGGCGAGGTGCTGATTTTACAAATATTTTGAATTTCGAGAAGGATTTTCCGGGTGCAAAGGTTATTAAACTGGAGCAGAATTATCGTTCTTCTGGGAATATTTTGGAAGCTTCGCAGAAGATTATTAATAACAATAAAGTTCGTACAGATAAAATGTTGTTTACTGAGGCAGAAAAGGGTGAGCCGATTGATATAGAATCATTGCGAGACGAAGACGACGAAGCAAATTTTGTAGCGAGACAAATAATGCTTTTAAAGAGAGAATATGGTGATTTTTCGGATTTTGCAGTACTTTATCGTACCAATGCACAGTCGTATAGTTTTGAAAAGGCGTTCATGAATTATCAGATTCCGTACAAGATTGTGGGTGGGGTGAGATTCTATGATCGTAAGGAAGTGAAAGATGTTTTGGCTATTTTGAAATTGATTGTGAATCAGAGAGATCAAGTGAGTTTGGCTAGGGTTGTGCAGAATGTATTAAACGGAGTTGGCGAAGCGTCACTGGGTAAGGTTTTGGTTGCGATGAATGAGGTGGATAGTAATCAGCCTCTTCTGGATATCGATTTAGAGACGATTCTTTCGAGCGGAAAAGCCAGAAATGGATTTTTGCGACTAGTTAATTTTATTAGAAAAGTTGATCAGAGCGTAAATCCTAGTGAGATTGTGCAAAATGCTATAGACTATTTTGACTTTAAAACTTTGACTAATGATGGTACGCCTAGTGCAGAAGAACGGATGCGTAATCTTGAAGTATTAGCTGGGAATGCTGAAAACTATGAGAGTTTAGATGATTTTTTGGCGGATGCCGCGCTGATGTCTTCGGCAGACGAAAAGGTGAGTAAGAATTCAGTTACTTTGATGACTATGCATGCAGCTAAGGGTTTGGAGTTTCCGGTGGTATTTTTAGTGGGAATGGAGGACGGTCTGTTTCCAAGTGGTAGATCCGAAGATGAAGCGGATTTGGAGGAGGAGAGAAGATTGGCTTATGTTGGTATGACTCGAGCAATGAAGAAATTGTTTTTAACGTATGCAGCTTCCAGATATTCGTTTGGTAGTAGGAACTATAATATGCCTTCCAGATTTTTGCTGGAGCTCGGATATAATCCGTATGGTTCGAGTGGGTATCATGACCAAGATGGGGATGGATTTACAGATTTTGAAGACGATGAGTTTGGCGAGGATTTTGATCCGTTTCCAGAAGATTTGCCAGTTTTTGAATAGGTTGTGGAAAACTTTATGTTTTAAGACTTGATTTTTTTATAAATTTGCGTTATAATGGTTATGTTAATAGGTCATATATTAACATAAACAACTAAAAGAAAAATAAAAATGTCTCCACACAAACACTTTTTGAATATATTAAAGTATTTTGCCATTGTTGCGATAGGCTTTTCTTTTGCTTATGGTGAAAACGTAATGGCTGCGAGTTCGAATGCCTTGACGGTACCGAGTGAAACAACGGTCAATGTTGCGGCGGATCAGGATAGTGGGGCAAACATTGAGGGTAGTTTGATTATTGCAGAAAGTACTTGTGCGGCTGGATATACGGTATCTGTTTCGGGTGGAACTGATAATAACTTATATTTGAATGGAGATAGCACGAGTGAATATATCGCGCCATCGACTGGTACTCGCTTGGCGCCGACGACAATAATTGGTGAAGGCAAGTTGAATACTTGGGGTATATCGATGAGTGAGACTATTGATGTGCATTCTAATACCTTTTTTGGATTAACGAATGAGATTGTTCCGATTTTTAGTAAGGATAGTGCTTCGGCTGATGGTGGTGATCAGATCAATGTTCGCTATGGCGCTTCTGTTTCGGCTGATAAACGAGCTGGTCTATATAAGATGTCGGAAGGTAATACTATTACCTATTATTTAACTACACCAGTTTCTTGCCATTCAATTACGATTGTGTATGATGGTAACGGTGCGGATGATGGTAATGATATGGCGGTGCAGCATGAAAACGTGAACTTAGGCGACAGCTTAGATTTGTATGCATCTAACTATAAGAGAGCTGGCTATGGTTTTGCAGGTTGGAGTACTGAACAACTGGATCCGAACTCTGCGACTTTTGCGAATGATTTAGCCAGCGCAGTAAGCGATGGGCTAGTGTTTGGGCCAAATGAAACAATTACTGTTAATGAGGATATAATGGCCTATGCGAATTCAGAGACTAATCTTCTTCCGCTATATGCCGTATGGATAAGGTCGGCTGGAAATATTCAAGATTGGGCTGGTTGCAATGCCATGCAAGAAGGTAATGTGACGGCACTAACTGACGCTCGTGATAATAACGTATATGCGGTGGCTAAACTGGCCGATGACAACTGTTGGATGATTGAGAACTTAAGGCTTGGAACAAGCGGGTCTAATGATGGATCGAAGGCACAAGGTTTTGGTGGGAGATTTCGGGGGTTGGCTGATTCGGAAAATGAAAATTTCGCTGAAGTGACGACCGCAAATTCCTTGTATAGCTTATGGTCTGATATAATTGGCGATTATGCAGCGTTTCGTTTTCCAAGATACAACGGAAACAATACAGAGAATACTGTCTCGTCTATGACGAATGCCGATCAGAATGTTTTTAGTTACGGAAATTATTATACGTGGTCAGCCGCAGTGGCAAATACTAGTGTGGTTGAACGTGGTGAGCCTGAAACTTCGATTTGTCCTGCTGGCTGGACATTGCCGCACGGTGGCGTAGATGGTAATGACGGTGCGACTGGAAGTCTAAAAGGAGGTTTTTCGTATTTAGACTATCAGCTCGGTGGGACGGGCGCTGACCAGAGGACTGTAGAAGCATCAAATAGATGGAGAAAATATCCGAATAACTATCTTTATTCTGGTAGGATTTCCGATAATACTATAATTGACAGGAATAGTTATGGAGGGTATTGGTCTAGCACGACATATCATGATGGCGGTGGTGAGATTTGGGGAGAGTCATCTTTTAGAGTGAGTATTGGGAATTCTAGAGTAAGGCCTTCACTAAATGACGATAGATACTTTGGTTTTACTGTAAGATGCTTAGTAGCGAATTATTATACGGTCTCGTTTGATGCAAATGGTGGAAGCGGTACGATGGATAGCCA
Organism: uncultured Candidatus Saccharibacteria bacterium; assembly: GCA_946538495.1. Taxonomy (GTDB): domain Bacteria; phylum Patescibacteriota; class Saccharimonadia; order Saccharimonadales; family Saccharimonadaceae; genus Nanosyncoccus. Next base: position 34,908 of record CAMNGP010000004.1, on the reverse strand, counting down.
GAAAATTGACAATGGTATAGCTACTAATTTATCTAATAATACGTTTACGGCGCCAACTAATTTAGCGTTTGGCGGTTGGAATACAAAGGCTGATGGTAGTGGAACTAGTTATGCGGATGGAGCTAGTGTGATCGACTTGGGCAATATCACGCTTTACGCGCAATGGATTTGTCCACCTAATAGTATTTGTTACGATGATAATGGTGCCAATTCACCGACTAGAATGGGAAATCAAAGTATTTATGCAGGCGCTACAACTGTAACTCTTTGGGCTTCTAATTTCCAAAGAGCTGGATATGGTTTTGCTGGTTGGAATACTAAAGCTGATGGTACGGGTACTAATTACGGACCAAATGAAAGCATTACGTTTTCCGCTGAACGATATGCAACGAGTGGTCTTAAGCTATACGCCAAGTGGGTTGCTAGCGCTGGTAGTATCCAGAAATGGAATGGATGTTCAGATATGAATGTTGGTGATGTTACGGCGCTTACGGATCAACGTGATAATAATACTTATGCGGTGGCCAAATTGGTTGATGGTAATTGTTGGATGATTGAAAATTTGAGGTTAGACAATGACTCTGTCAACCCCAACTGGGGAAGCGCTGGTTTAAGTCAAGGCTTTGGGGGGGTGTTTACTGGCCTAGCGAATTCGGAAACAGCCAACACCTTTGGCTCTACTACTGCGAATAGCTTGTATAGCACTGCGAACATTACTGGTTCTAATCAAGTTTATAGATTTCCACGTTACAACAATCAGAATACTGATTCTGCAGTAGATAGCATGACGAGCAATGCTAATAGTGTTTACAGCTATGGGAATTATTATACCTGGGCGGCCGCTATTGCGGATACTGGCGATTATTCTAGTGGTGGCGATCATAATACAACTTCTATTTGTCCAGCTGGTTGGCAAATTCCGTTGGGCGGTATTAGTACTGGTAATATAAATCAAGGTGTGTCTGATGCGGCGAATAGAGTTCCGAGCTTTTCTTATTTAGATCGTAAGATGGGCGGTACTGGAACAAATCAAGCTTCTACAGCTGCTTCTTTGCGCTGGCGTAAGTATCCTAATAATTATCTTTATTCTGGCTATGTTAATACTGGTTCAGTTTCCGTGTATGGTCGTGGAGGCTATGGTCAATATTGGTCATCTACGGCACATGCATCTAATAAAGAAAGATCTTACATTTTTAAAATTTACGTTGGTCCAGATACTATTAATACTGATACTCCTGATTTTAAGTCTAATGGCTTATCAGTTCGGTGTGTCATTAAAAATTAGTATTTATTAATCTGCATCGATCGGGTAGTTTTAGGAAAGAAGATCCTAAAATCTTTAATCCTTAGATTGATATGAATAAATTGCGCGTATATATAATAATTGATAAAATATAATTATGAAAATTTTATGGACTGATGGTAGTGCAAGCCCAAATCCTGGTCCGGGTGGGTTTGCAGTAATAGAAGTGGCTGATGGCGTAGCTAAGCCAGTAGTTTTGGGACGGGAAAAGGATTCTACCAACATTAGAATGGAAGGCCAGGCAATGATTGCGGCTATTAAATACGCTGGGGAAGAAGGCTGTGAAATTTATAGCGACTCAGAGTTTTGGATTAATGTACTCACTAAATGGGCGGATGGTTGGAAGGTGCGGGGTTGGCGTAAGTCAAAGGGTGAAATTATGAATCTTGAGATTGTGCAGGAGTTGTACGAGTTGTACCATCGGTATCCGGTAACATTAAAATGGGTACGAGGACATGTTGGGACCGAATTTAACGAGTTGGCGGATAAGTGGGCTAATAAGGCACGTGAAGGTGCAACGCTAGATGTGGTATGCTAAACATAGCACATGGAGGGTTAACGCTAGATGTAGTGTACTAAATATGGCACACCAGATATAGCGTATGATATAATCATTTTATGAAGTTATCAGAAGAATTGATTTATCGTGGTTTTATGGCCGAAACCACCATAGAAAACCCGGCCGATTTGGACAACCGTAAGAATAAAAAATTTTATTGGGGTGCGGATCCGTCGGCGGATTCTTTGACGATTGGAAACTTGGCGGCGATGATGATGTGCGCTTGTTTTGTGCGCCATGGGTATCAACCGTATCTTTTGGTGGGCGGAGCTACTGGTCAGATTGGCGACCCAAAGGAAAATGGCGAGCGCGAGCTCAAACCGCTTGACGAAGTTGAACATAATAAGGCTTGTATTAAGTCGCAAATTGAACGGGTAATTAATACCGAAAACGTGACGATGGTGGATAATTACGACTGGTTCCGCGAAATGAAGTATTTAGATTTTTTGCGGGAGGTGGGGAAGGCGTTTTCGATGACACAATTACTCGACCGACAATTTGTGCAAAATCGAATTGGTGAAGGTGGCTCTGGGATTAGTTATGCGGAATTCTCTTATACTTTGATTCAGGGTTATGATTTTTTGCATCTTTATCGTGAACATGGCGTAGATTTGCAGCTTTGTGGTGCGGATCAATATGGTAACTGTACTTCTGGGATTCATCTAATTAGGCGGTTAGAAAATGGCGATGCCGACGTTTGGAGTACGCCATTAGTGATTGACCCGGTGAGTGGGCGCAAGTTTGGTAAAAGTGAAGGAAATGCAATTTGGTTGGCCGGCTCTGATAATGGTGGCGGAAACTATACTTCCATCTTTGACTTCTATCAATTTTGGCTGAATCAACCTGACGAATCCGTAGAATATTTAATTAAGATTTATACGCTTTACGATAAAGAAACGATCGAAGGTTTTTTAAAGAGGCATTCAGAGGCTCCAGAGAAGCGCATCGCGCAACGGGCGTTGGCGCGTGGAGCTACGGAAGTAGTGCACGGGCGTGAAAATGCTGAAGCGATTGAAAATTTGACGGCGATGTTGTTTAGTCGTGAAACCAATTTTGCGGATTTCAATGAAGATGAGATTCTTGAATTTGCTAAATATTTGCCAGTAGAGAAAAATGGCGTAATGCTGGTAGATGCGTTGGTGAATAGTGGTTTGGCAGAATCGAAGAAAAAGGCTCGAGAGTTTTTGACGCAAGGGGCAATAACGATTAATGGTACAAAAGTTACAGAAGATTTAGAACTCAAGCAAACCGCAATTATAAAAAAAGGTAAAAATAAGTTTTTGATTACAAAATAGTGTAAAAGATTGAGGACTTTTTTGGGTTGATTCTTGTGCCGAGTTGATGTATAATCGTAACCAGAAAGGTTATACAAACAAAAATGAAAAAATCAAACATTTTTATTTATTTAATACTATTTGCATTTTTTGGAGTGTTTTTTCGTACTCAGAATACTTTTGCTGCTAATGAATTCGGAATAGAATATAGTGGCGGGGTTGATTTGGGGGAGTATGTGGAGTCTGGCGTAACGAAAACTAATGTGCAGGCGAACCCAGATTTGATTAATAGTTTAACCCCGTTAATTACTGGCGGCAATGGCTTTAAATTGACTTTTTCGAATTCATCAAAGTGGGAAAAAGGGTATTTTAAAAAGGATAATGGTTCCTGCACTCGCATTGGATACATTAAGTCTAACGCCCTAAACGGTAGTAGCAATGACGTGTATTATACTATGACTCAGGGTGGATATTTGGCGAAATCCATTGTTAAGAAGATTGTGATAGATGGTCTGGTGAATACAGATGACGATCCTTACGCCGTAATGGTTAGGACTGATGGTGGGGTGGTTAGGTTCGCTCTTAATGATGTATATAGTGATTCGACCTGTGAAACTTTGGTCCCTGGAATAAAACCAGCTATGATTTCGGATAATTTAAAGTTTTTTGTGGAGCTGGAGCTAAAGTTGTATGCAAAAAATGATACATCAAAAATCGCGACTTCGGATCAATTGTATTTCGTTATTGGGGATATTGATAGCGCGCAGTCTTGCCAAATTCGTAATCGAGCCAATGGCGTAGATGTTCTTTCGAAGGAAAATATGTTCGCAAAAGATTTGATTAATTTGCAACCAACGGCTGAAAATATAGAAACACAAGGTAACTTAGATTTAAGGAACAAATACGTAACTGCAAATAATAGTGGTTATAATTATATTTATTCACAGTATGGGGCTGACGGGAGTACCTTCAATATTAATCCCAAAATAGGCGGAAATATTTATGCTCGAATAGATGAATCAATTCAAAAAGAAGGTCTGGATTTAGTATTTGGTTTTGCTAGGGGTGGAGCAAGCACTAATGTACAGTATTATGCAAAACAGTATAGAGTCGTGTACGAATCGGATGATTTTGGTAAAATAATTGGCATAACGGATGAGAACCTGATGTCTGGCGATAATCCATCTGGTTCAAGACAAGAAGCTGATGATGGGTATCATTTTGTGTATTGGATAGCTGATCAAGATGTAACATTGGATGATGGTACGGTTATAAAGAAGGGTGAAAAATTGACTGACGAGCAGATTCTGAGAGTAGTCGTACATCAGAATATAACTTTTAAGGCTATTCATGAGCAAGACGAAGAAGAGGTTTTGGTGCCAAATACTGGGAATATGACGAGCGAGATGGGTGGCGGTACGTTTGTGCTTGGTCTGACCATCCCGGTTGTATTGATGTTGACATTTTTGATTTATCATGTGATGGAGCGTAGAAAGTCCGCGATAGATTTTAGGAAGTAGTGTTATAATATAAGCGTGAAATATTTAGCAGTACTGGGACGTCAGCCAGAAATATCTTTAGCGGAGCTTGAAGCGGTTAGCGGTGTTGGGTGGCATCGAATGCCTTTTTGGGGTCGCTCATCACGCCCGTCTTTGCGGGGTTCGTCGCTAAGTCATCGTAGCAACTGCGGAATCCCCTCAGAAGACATTTCGATGCCACTGAATATCGACCAATTAGGAGGATGTCTCAAGCTCGCAGTCTTGTTAGAACAAAAACCACTGGAGTTTTTGCAAGGCTTATCAGGGGGTAAGATTACAATTGGAGTGAGTGATTATTCCGAAAAGGCATCGCAAAAAACGGCATTAGACGAAGCGCTGAAATTGAAAAAGATTCTGGTGCGACACGGTAGAAGCGTGAGGGTGGTGGAAAGTAAGGATGCTGTACTCTCTACGGCAACGTCGTTGTACAATGGACTTAGTGGTAAGAATGAGCGAAAAGTAGAGTTAATTAAGGTCGATGACGAATGGTTTCGTGTGGTTGGCGTGCAAGACATTGATGCTTATGCGAAACGCGACCAAGCACGGCCAGCACGGGATACTAAGGTTGGCATGTTGCCACCTAAGCTGGCGCAGATTTTGATTAATCTATGCGGTATATTGCCTGAAGGCTCTAGGATTTTGGATCCGTTTTGTGGGACTGGCGTTGTTTTACAAGAGGCTTTGCTGATGGGCTACCGTGCATACGGTACCGATATTAATGAGCGGATGATTCAATATTCAAAAAAAAATTTGGAGTGGCTTGCGAAATCTAAAACAGTTCATTCTCGGGGCGCGTCCAGCCGGCCCGTCGCCACGGGCGGCTGGCGCTTGTCCTCGCCTTGCCAGGCTCCGGATCCCCTCGAATTGAACTGTTTCCAGATTTCGCAAGGCGATGCCACTTCTTTTAAATGGAATCAACCGATTGATGCAGTAGCGTGTGAGGGTTATCTTGGTAGGCCGTTTTCCAAAATTCCATCAGAAGTGGAGCTAAAAGAGCAAAAGCAGGAGTGTGGCAATATAATTCTGGGATTTTTGAAGAATTTAAGCACGCAGATTGAAAAAGATACACCTGTAACAATTGCCATACCGGCTTGGCTGCGCGAAGATGGTAAATACGAAAGATTAGATTTACTTGACCAAATTTCCGATTTGGGGTATAATGTTAATAATAAATCGCGCGAGGGGCTTCTTTATCATCGAGAAGATCAGGTCGTGGCGAGAGATATATTAATTTTAAGGAAAAAGTAAATGTCACATGTAAAAGCTGGCGGTACCGCCAAAAATGTCCATAATAATGCTGGCCAGCGCCTCGGCGTAAAGCGTTTTGGTGGCCAAAAAGTCAAAAATGGCGAAGTTTTGGTTCGTCAAACTGGTGCTACTAAGATTGCTGGTCCAGGTACTTATATGTCGCGCAATTTTACGATTCACGCTGCAAAAGATGGTGTAGTTACTTTCGTAAAAACAAAGAAAACTCATTTTTCGGGCAAAAGCTTGCCGCGCGTGAGAGTTGAGGTACGCTAAATGAATAGCCCTTAGGGGCTATTTTTTTGTGGTATAATTCTTTTATGACTACCAAAAAGCGTAAGTGGTTTTCTTTTCGTACGGTTTTGATTATTCTGACGGCTGTTTTGGTGGGGTATGTGGTTTATCAAAACTGGCCGGATATTGTAGACACTTTTCATCATTTAGGCGAAACGAATGCGTTTGTTTTGCTTTTGTTGATTCCGGAACAATTGTTTATGTATTTTGCCTGCGGAAAGATTTTCTTTTCTTATCTTAGAAATAGAAAAAGCGTAAAAAGGTTTCCAAATAAGGAGATTTTGTTGATATCGACGGAGTTAAACTTTGTTAATCATGCAGTGCCGGCGGGTGGAATTGGGGGTTTGGCTTTTTTAACGTACAGATTGGCGCCATTCAATGTGTCAGCTGGGCAGGCGAGTTTTTTGTACCTATTTCGTTATGCTGTAACTACGGTTATTAATTATCTTCAGGCTTTAGTCGCGATTTTGGTGTTATTGGGGTTTGGCCTAATTCCGAACGAAGCAAAATGGATTATTCCGGTATCTCTCGTGATGAATTTTGGCGTATTTTTGGCACTATGGTTTGTGATATTTGTAGCTAGCAGCAAAAAACGAATAGAGTTTTTTGCGAGAACGATTTCGAAAACGCTGAACTCTTTAGTTAGATTGCTTACTTTTGGCTATAAGAAGCAAATTATGCGATATGACAAGATTAGTGATTATTTTGCAGATATACATGAGAGCGTCAAAATGGCAAAGGAAAACAAGCGATATTTGAAAAAACCGGCACTGTGGGGGCTAATATATAGTTTTTGTGAAGTTGGGACTTATTATATTGTGGCGCTTTCGTTGGGTAGATGGGAATTATTGCCGTATATTATGGTGGGCGAAGCAATCGGCTCGGTATTTGATGGAATTGTACCGTATGGGTTATATGAGCTTGGGATGGCTGGAGTAATGATTGCTCTTGGCGTTGATTTTCCAACGGCAACCATTGTTACAGTAATGACACGCGTGATTACATTGGTATTTACGATCGCATCGGGATCTTATCCATATTATAAAGCTATTAAGGATAATAAATGAGTTTACAATCGGATTCGTCTGTTAATTTTACTCCTACTGAGTTTATTGCCGTCGTGAACCAAACGTTGGAATACGCATATTCATCAGTAACAATAGTGGGGGAGGTTGCAAGTTTTAAGGTGAATCAAGGCAAATGGGTGTTTTTTGATCTAAAAGACGAAGAATCTAGTATTAGCTGTTTTATGTCACTATGGAGCCTGAGGACACCACTCGAGGATGGGATGAAAGTGGCGGTGACTGGCCTTCCAAAACTTACGAAATGGGGAAAATTCTCATTAACCGTCCAATCTGTTCGACCTGTGGGCGAAGGGAGTTTGAAGAAGGCCTATGAATTATTGAAGAAGAAGTTAACCGAAGAGGGATTGTTTGATGTAAGCAAAAAGCGTAGTTTGCCGAGTGATTTATCGAAGCTTGGGGTGATTTCGAGTACGGGTGCGGCGGGATATGCCGATTTTATTAAGATTATTAATGCGCGGTGGGGTGGTTTAGAGATAAAAGTTGCACATACCCAAGTTCAAGGGGCGGATGCTCCTGACCAGATTATAAGGGCATTGGAATATTTCAACCAACATGGTGACGTACAAGTGATTGCGATTTTACGTGGAGGGGGCTCTGCGGATGATTTATCGGCATTTAATGACGAAAAACTAGTTCGTACAATTGCGGCCAGCAAGATTCCAGTGATTACAGGTATTGGTCATGAGGTGGACGAATCATTGGCTGATTTAGCGGCTGACGTTAGGGCTTCAACTCCGTCTAACGCAGCGGAAATGCTTACGAAAGATCGTGAAGAAGAAAAGATTAGACTACTAAAAACTATGAATCGGACGAAGCAGATTGTTTTACAGGAAGTAGAAAAGGCAAGAAGTCTGAATAGGGATAAGGTTGAGCGAATGTCTAAGAGCATCATTGCGAAATACATCAATCCGATGTTAGAACAAAACCAAGAGAAGATGCGCAAATGTTTGGAATTGATAATAGAAAAACATTCTAATCTTGAACAATTAATAAAACAAAAGATTAAACTTTTGGAGGTTTTGAATCCAGAAAAAATATTAGAGCAAGGATATGCGATTTTGAGTGGTAAGATTTCTCCAGGTAATGTTGTAAAAATTACAACATTTAATAATGAAATTGAGGCAATTGTAAAAAGTATAACTGAGAGGAGAAAAAATGAGTGATCAAAAATTAAGCCTAAACCAAAAAATTGAAGAACTGGATAAGAAGGTCGAATGGTTTTATTCGGACGATTTTCGTTTGGAGCAGGCTACAGACAAGTATCAAGATGCAGTTAAGCTAGCCAAGGAAGTCGAAAAAGATTTAAGTGAACTCAAAAACGAGATTGAGGTATTGTCAGAAGATTTTAGTAAGTAATATGATATAATATGATTATGGATAATTATCAGTTGCCTAATATGCAGGCGGATACAAGTAATATGAATGAGCCTACTACTTCACCAATGGCAAGACCGATGGTACAGCAGGTTCAGGTGCCAGTTGATAGCCATAAGGATAACGTCGGGCTAATTAAGACGATTGCTATTGTGGCGCTTTCGTTGCTAGCTCTAACGTTTATTGGTTTATTTATTTGGATGGCGGTGCAATATGGCGAGGTAAGCTCTGATGTCGAAGGGCAAATTGCAGTGGCGGTGGCGGCCGCAAAAGACGAACAATCCGCTAAAATGGAGGCAGAATTTCAGGCGCGTGAAAAAAATCCTTATCAGCCGTTTTCTGGGCCATCAGATTATGGACAATTGACGTTCGAGCATCCAAAGACTTGGAGTGTGTATGTTGCGTCTGACGCGACGAACGGCGGAGATTTTAAAGCCTATTTTAATCCTGGACAAGTTGATCCCATAAAGAAGGATTCGGTTTATGCTCTCGAACTCACGATAAGAGACAAGGGTTTTGATGATGTGGTTTCTGAGTACCAAAAAGCAATGGATCGCAAAGATGCTAATTTGACGATGCAAGCCGTAACGATTAAGGATTTCACAGCAAATCGCTATACTGGTACAATTCCTGGTACGGAAATGAGTGGAATAATTGTGATTTTTAAGATTCGTGATAAAACAGCGATTTTGCAAACCGATTCAACATTCTTCGAACAAGATTTCAATACACTCTTAGAGACAATTACCTTCAACGCCTAATTAGTGGTATAATTGGGGGTATGGAGAGTGAGGTAGACGGGATTTTGGTGGCGGCGCATGAATTAAAGGCGCCTTTGGCTTTAATTCGGCAATTAGCTTTTGCTTTTGAAGGTGCAAATGCCAAGGACGAAAAAATACGTTCAGACATGATTAGCGTATCGGAAAGAGCGATTAAACAGGTAAACGACTTAGCTAAGATACGACGCCTAGAAGATGGGCTCTTTGAGATGGAGCCGGTCTCTGTGCGTGCGGTTTGTGATGATGTTTCACGAGAACTCAGTTATTTGTTTGACTATAATAGGCGGGATTTATTTATAAAGTATTCAAATCGTGCACGTTTGGTGACAGCTAACCGTGATTTGCTATATAGCGTAGTATATAATTTTTTACTAAATGCTATGCATTATTCTGGCGAAGGCACGGAGGCTAAACTAGTCGTAAAGGATTCTAGTGATTATGTAAGGATTACGGTGCGTGATTATGGCCCAACTTTGCCAATTGATGTTTGGCGCGAAATGAAACGGGGATGGATAGAGAAACCGGTTTCAGTTGCAATGCGGCCGGGATCTTCTGGACTTGGGCTTTATATTGCTTCTATGTTTTCTAAATATATGAATGCGAGAGTGGGCGCAGTAAGACATCGTGATGGTACTAGTTTTTTCGTAGAATTACCGATTTCACGACAGGCGAGTTTATTTGTATGATTTTTGTGATAGATGACGATAGAATGATGGCAGAATGCATTGGGAGGGCTTGTAAGAATTTTGAAGTGCGGGTTTTTGGCGATGCTATTTCGGCTATGGAAGAGATTTCGAATGGTATTATGCCCTCTCTAGTTTTTTTGGATATTTTGCTAGATGGCCCGGATGGATTTACTTTTTTGAATGAAATGGCTTCTTATTCTGATACGGTAAAAGTGCCGATTGTGGTGGTGTCTTCGCTGGATTTTACGAACAAAAATCTGTCTAACTATGGGGTGGTCGGAGTATTAAACAAAGACAACATGATGCCGGAGGATATTCTTGCTTATGCAGAGAAATATAGCTAAAAATGATATTAGGGTTTTGGGATACGTACTTAGGCGTACGAACTATTCTGAAGCGGACCGAATTATAAACCTTATTACACCAATGGGTAAGATTTCTGCAATAGCAAAGGGTGTACGCAAAGAAAAATCTAAACTTGCGGGTGGCATAGAGATGTTCACGCTTAGTGATTATAATATTCATTGCGGAAAAAGTGAACTTGGTGTAATAACTAGCGTCAGGATGGTAAAACATTTTGGTGAAATAATAAAAGATTTAGGTAAGTTAGAAATTGCCGGTAATTTCTTAAGGCAAGTAAATAAAAATGCGGAAGGATCGGATTCTCCTGATTTTTTTCAGATAATTGATCAATGTTTTAATGGTCTGAATGATGGAGCAAATGTTGAAGTAATAGAAGGGTGGTTCTGGTTAAATTTAGTTAAGGCGCATGGCGGAGAGATAAATTTGTATCGGGATGTACATGGCGAAAAACTATCTGCAGATTTTAATTATAATTGGGATTTAGGAGAGGAAGGATTTGTCCAGGCGGAAGGCGGTGAATATGGTGCCAATGAAATAAAAATGTTGAGACTCATGTATGTTTCGGAGCTAAATGTGGTTAAGAGAATTAAAGCAGATGGTGATTTGGTGGCTAAAGTTTTAAAGTTGGCTAGAATTGCGGCAAAGGTATAATAATATGGTATAATTCTCTCTAAAGAAAGGAAAAAATATGGCAGATTTTAATAAAGTATTAACGCCGGGCGATTATGAAAATGGCGAATTAAATGTAGTAATTGAGATTCCGACTGGCTCAAATCATAAAATAGAGTGGGATCGCGAACATGCGTGTTTTATGCTTGATCGTGTAGAACCTATGGCATTCGCAAAACCATGTAATTACGGTTTCATACCACAGACTTTAGATGAGGATGGCGATGAACTCGATGTTCTTATGATTACTGATCAGCCTCTTACTACTGGTATTTGGATGAAGGCGAAGATTCTAGGTGTAATGAAATTTGTAGATGGCGGGGAAGTAGACGATAAAGTTATCTGTGTGCCGGCGGACGATCGTAATAATGGCGATGCTTATCAAAAATTAGAAGATTTGCCTGCGCAAACTTTGAAGCAGATCGAGCATCACTTCAACCATTACAAAGATTTGAAGAAACCTGGTACTACAGAGGTAAAAGGATTCTTTGGCTTGGATGAAGCAAAAGACATCATCAAAAAGTCGATTGAACGTTTCAAGAAGTAATTCACAAATCTGAGATTTGTACTCTTGTTTGCTTGGTAGTGTCACGGTCACGAACCGTGACACTGTTGTTTTCTAGAGTATCAAAATCGATGACGATACACTCTGGTGTACCAATTTCGTCTTGTTTGCGATAGCGTTTGCCGATGTTGCCTGAATCATCCCATGTGACATTGCTATATTTTTTCTTAAGAATTTGATAGACTTCTTTTGCCTTGACGACTAATTCTGGTTTGTTCTTGAGTAGTGGGGAAACACAGAATCTATATGGCGCAAGGTTTTTGGGGAGCTTTAGCACGGTGCGGATTTCGTTTTTGTCACCGACCGTCTCTTCGGAATAGGCATTAGAAATGATGGCAAGGAATAAGCGTTCGATGCCGATTGAAGGTTCGATAACATGCGGAACAAAGGATTCACCAGTAACTTTGTCGCGGTATTCCATTGATTTGCCGGATTCACGTTCGATATTTTTGAGGTCAAAATCTGTACGATAGGCTAAGCCCATAAGCTCTTCTTCGCCGTTTGGATAGTCAAACATGAAGTCAATAGTACGCTTGCTGTAGTGGGCACGATCGGCTTCGGGCACTTCGTATTCGTGAATTTTGTCTTTTGGTAGACCAATGACTTCTTCAAGAAATTCATGTTGCAATTTGCGCATTATTTCGAAATTATCTTCCCATGTGGTGGGATGTACAAAATACTCAATTTCCATTTGTGAACATTCACGGTCGCGCAAGATAAAATCACGAGGGCTTATTTCGTTACGAAAAGCTTTCCCTTGTTGGGCTAGGCCAAAAGGTATGTCTGGGTAGAAGGTGTCGACAACGTTTTTGTAGTTGGTGAAAATTCCTTGGGCGGTTTCTGGACGAAGATAGGTAGTGGATTTTTCGGTGAGGTCGGCATTGTCGTCTGGTAATACTGCTCCGACGCGGGTTGAAAACATCATATTGAATTTTCGAATTGGCCCCCAATTCTCTTTGCCGCAAACTGGACACTTAGTGTGCGTGGCTAAAAACTCTTCCGTAGTGACAGATTCGCTAATATTATCTGCGATCTTATCAGCGCGGAAACGCGACTTGCATTCTTTACACTCGACTAACGGATCGGAAAAAGTTGCCGTGTGACCAGAAGCAATCCAGGTGCGAGGATTCATAATGATTGCCGCATCTATACCGTACATGTTTTCTTGATTTTCGACGAAAAATTTCCACCATGCTTTTTCGATTTTCTTTTTTAAGGTGACCCCTAATGGGCCAAAGTCCCAAGTGCCAGCCATACCGCCATATATGTCGCTACCAGGAAAAATAAACCCACGACGCTTGCAGAGGCTGACAATATTATCTAATTTACCCATGTTATAATTATAGCATGGCTCAAAAGAAAAAACCGATTTATGTAAAAAGAGTATTGCACTATTTTTGGATGGCCTTAATGCAATTTAAGGCTAGAACTTTTATACTGTTTGGAATTATTCCAGTTTGGGTTTTTGTTTCAAATGTGATTGTTCCTTGGGGTACTTCTAGTATTGTCGGGAGGTTGTCGGGCGGTGATTTTGAGCTAGCGAATTATACCGAGATACTTGTTCTGACAATTGCCGCTTCAAGCATTAATAATTTGATTATTGTACGTGTTCTGGATTGGTTGGATTGGACTTTAGATGCTAAATGTGCAGAGCTTCTTAGCAAAATGGCATTTGATGCCGTCATTAATCAATCGATGACTTTTCATAATAACAAATTCTCTGGTTCACTTACTTCTGCGGCCAACAAATTGCCAAATGCGTTTATTCGTTTTAAATCAAGTTTTGTTTGGAATATCTATCCATTAATTCTTTCGATTATTTTTTCAATTGGTACTGCATCTTTCGTTTGTTTGCCATTTGCTATTATTCTTCTGTCATATGTGATTTTGTATTTAACGGTCGCCATTGTGACGTATTATAAAACTACAAAGTACGATGTGAAGTTGGCAAATGCGGAAAATAAACAGACTGGCCAATTGGCGGATTCGATTACGAATGAATTGTCGGTTAAATCTTACGCTAGGGAAAACTTTGAGGCTAGGCGGTTTAGCCGAGCGACAAGGCGTACTCATGATGCGACTATTGATGTGGCAAAAATATCTTTTTGGCGAAATCTATCCATGAATTCGGTAAATATGGTTACTTTTGCGGCTTTAATTGTGTTTATGGTGATGAGCCATGAGTGGTTTGGTCTTTCAATTGCTAATATTGTATTTTTGTATTCGTTATCTAATAATTTGTTGTCGAATACCTGGACTATTAATCATATCCTACGTAATATTAATCGTGCATTTGGTGATGCAAAGGAAATGGTTAGCATTCTCGATACACCGTATATTATAGATGACAAAACGGATAAAAAGCTTGTTATCGATGAGGCCAGTGTAGAATTTAGAAATATCAGCTTTGGGCATCAGGATAAAAAAGGCCGGTTGTTTGATGGTTTTTCTTTAAAAATTCCAGCTGGTAAATCAGTTGGATTGGTTGGCGTGTCTGGTTCTGGTAAGACGACTTTGATTAAGTTGCTTTTGAGGTTTGATGATGTGGCAGAGGGCGCGATTTTGGTGGACGGAAAAGATATTCGTGACATAACACAAAAATCTCTACGAAAGAGTATTGCATATGTACCGCAAGAATCGGCGTTATTCCACCGTTCTATATTTGAGAATATCGCCTATGGAAAAACTGATGCCACCGATGACGAAGTTGTGAGGGCGGCAGAATTAGCAAATGCCGAGGAATTCATTAAAGATTTGCCAGATGGATACGAAACGATGGTGGGCGAAAGGGGCGTAAAGCTTTCTGGCGGACAGAGACAAAGAATTGCTATTGCGAGGGCAATTTTGAAAAATGCGCCAATTTTGGTGCTGGACGAAGCGACTTCGGCGTTGGATTCGGAATCTGAGGCTTTGATTCAAGGTGCTTTAAAAAACTTGATGAAGGGGCGAACGTCAATCGTAGTGGCGCATCGTTTATCGACAATTGCTGGCCTTGATATGATTGTTGTTTTGAATGCTGGTAAAATTGTGGAACAGGGCACACATAAGGAGTTGTTAAAGAAGAAGGGTGAGTATTATAAACTTTGGTCGAGGCAATCTGGGGCATTTTTGGAAGGGAAATAGATTTTTTTGGCTTCAAATAACACCGTTGGCACGGCGGGTGGTGGAGTAAAATCTGTAGGTTTCAGAGGTAATCGTATCTTAGTTTGATAGTTTTGAATTAACTCTAGGCCTAATTTTGAAGTGTAGTGACGATCGGTATTTAGTAGCTTTAGGGCGAATTGTTTTTGCAGTATTAGATAAAACGATTCTGGTGGATTGTCAGCTTCGATGAGTTTGTGTACGATTTTGGAACTAAGATGAAAGGGTGGATTACTGAATACCTTATATGGAGTAGTAGGCAATTCGTAATCTAAAAAGTCCTCCTCTACTATTTGCACATTTGTGATGTTTCTTTTGGTGAGGTTTTCTCTGAGTTTTTGGGCTGTTTGATGGTCTGGCTCAATAGCTATAACTTGCTTTACGCGATAACATAAGGCGCTGGTGATTACTCCTGAACCGGCGCCGATTTCTATGACGGTGTCACGTTTCTTGAGATTTGAATGACCAATCAAAAATAGTGCTAGCTTTGGAGATTTTAAGAAATGTTGCGATAGGTTAGGGTTACGCATTTTAATCTGCCCAGAAATCTTCTGGATTGGATTCTACTTCAACGTTAATTTCGGTTGTTTCACCAGTTTCGAAATTTTTGGCTTGCAATGTTTTAGATTCTATTTCCGCTTCACCGATCACGATGCCATTTTTGGCAATTTTAGTAGCATAGCTGATTTTGTCGCCAAGTTTTTTATCGGTAAAAATGATAGTGGTGCTGTTTTTCTTGTGGCGGATTTTTTGCGCTACTTTGATAGCTTCATCGAATTCATGCTCGGAAACTGGGATAATTGCGTAATCGATGAGTTCGTTAAATTGTGGCAATAAGTTTACTTCGTTTAAGACATAGAACAAGCGAGTGAGTCCGATTGAGCCACCTACGCCTGGGAATGCTTTGTCGCTAAAGTGTTTCGTGAGGTTTTCATAGCGTCCGCCACCACAAACCGAACCAATGTTTTTATGTTCTGGCAAGATGAATTCAAAAACGGTGCCCGTGTAATAATCTAGCCCACGGACGATTTTCATGTCGGCTTCGATTTGTTCTTGGAGGCCGGCTGATTCTAGGAGATAGAGAACCTGATCTAATTCGGCGACTCCGGAGGTAAATGTTTCGTTGCTTATTTCAAGATTGCTAAGATTTTTGATGACAAATGAGCGTTCGCCGTGAAGCTCAATGAAGGCGAGGATTTTTTTAACATCCTCTTTGTCTAGTCCTAATTCTTCGAGGGAAACTTTGGTTTGTTCTGGGGTGACTTTTTCTGCGTGATCGATAATGCTATAGATTTCTTGGGATTTTTCTTGTAGATTTAGAGCTTCCAGAAGACCAGAAAGGATTTTGCGGTTGTTAATACGAGCTAGTATTGGTGTGTTTAGTTCAAATGAATTAAAAGTATCTAACAGGGTTGAGATGACGTCGGCGTCATAGGCTAGAGGTAGGGAATCGCGGCCAATTATATCAATATCACATTGATAAAACTCACGGAAACGCCCTTTTTGAGCACGTTCACCGCGAAAATTGAGACCGATTTGTGATACTTTGAGTGGAAAGATTAAGTCGTTTTCGTGTTCAACAATATATCTGGCGATTGGAACGGTGTGGTCAAAACGAAGCGCCTGGTCGGCAGAAGCTTCAGATTCTGCAGTTTTGATGACTTTGTAAATTTGCTTTTCGGTTTCGCCGCCAGCTTTAGCCAATAGTACATCTGTGCGTTCGATTGTTGGTGTTTCGATTTTATAATAACCGTGCTGCTTGTAACTATCTTCGATTTTTGTTTTGAGAGAATCAAAATTGGCTTGAACTTTGGGAAGAAGCTCTTGGGTGCCAGAAATTGGTGAAGTGTTGATTTTTTTCATGCCATAATTATAACACAAAACAACTTACTGGGGGTCGGTCGCCCTCAACGTTTTTTTGCAATTCTCCATCACTTATATATTCATTGTGTGCGTAGTAATAATGCTGTAATAATAAATATGGCGGATAGTGCTACCGAAAAATGGGCGTCGAAATCTAAGCAAATCGATGCGGAGCGCATGAAAGCTGCTAAGGATTTGGCAAATCAAAAACCTGATAAATCCAATCTAGCCTTTTTGGGCCCCAAAGTTACCAAAGTTAGGGGCTGGTCAAGGGACCTAGATGTGATTAAGGCGGATGTCGAGCGTATGAGTAATCGTGCACTGATTTTTGCAATTGCTGGTGTCACGCTTAGTCTCATCGGCTACGTTGGCGGGTTGGTGACATTATCGTCTAATCTTGGAATTGGTGGAGTAATTGTTTCTGGTTTGCCTAGCGGCATTGGTTATATATGCCTCGCGATTGCTGTATTGTTAGGCCTAATCGTGACGAGTTGGGAATCATATCAGAAAATCAAACGTGGCGTCAAGTTAACTTCAGCGTTTTGGACAGGTTTTAGCGCAATTATCGTTGCGCTTTTATTCTTTATTGTGCGGATAATAGTATTACAAATTTAAATGATTTAAATAAATAAACCCCCTTCGGGAGTTTCTTGATTTTTGTGGTGGGCGATAGAGGAGAAGGAATCTCGCTTCGCTCGATGCGAACCTACGGTCCGACTCTCGTATGCACAATTACAGAAATAAAAATAAGACCTAAAGGCCTTCTTTTTATTTCTATGGTGGGCGATAGAGGAGTCGAACCTCTGACCTCGTCTACGTCAAAGACGCGCTCTAGCCAACTGAGCTAACCGCCCAGCCGTATGATAATTGGTGAGCCGGGAGGGGCTCGAACCCTCGACACCGGGCTTAAAAGGCCCGTGCTCTAACCTGCTGAGCTACCGGCCCAATTATTACGGCAGATTGTTAATGGTGGTTCCGGCTGGACTTGAACCAGCGACACAAGGCTCTTCAGGCCTCTGCTCTACCAACTGAGCTACAGAACCATGTGTGGTATATTATACCATAGTTTTTGGATTTTGGGGAATTTTGAAATAAAAATATCCCCTCCATGGAGGAGGGGATATCTTGCTGCTAGAAACTATTTTTTCTTAGTGTTGTCAGCAATGTCTTTGGTATTACGCCAGATCATGATAAACATCATGGATGCTTCGTAGACGAGACGGACAATAATTGGACCGAGGATCAACCAGAGGAAGAACATGAGAACGCCGTAGCCACCTAAAGCTAGGAATGAGAAGGAGAAGAGTGCTACGAAAATAGTAGCGACATAATAGGCAACCTTAAGAATTGGTTCGATCCACATTACTTTGAAGCTTAAGAATTCTTTGAGCCATTTGCCGAATTTGCCTTTTGGCTCGTTTTTAGACTTAACGAAAAGGAAATAGACTAAGATACCGCCAACGATTGCTATAATAGCAGCGATAATCGTCCAGATACCGGCTCCTGCTAGGGCGTCTGTTGAGCTTCCATAGCTGCTTCCACCATAAGTGTTAATTAATTTGTATGCCTCATAGTCGGACATAATATAACTCCTTTAATTAATATTAGTTTGATTGTAGCATAAATGTTTTTGTTTTGTAAAGATTTCCTTGTGGAAAAATGGTTATGTTTGTGAAAAAAGTAGAGAATTAGGTATAATATATATCATGAATAGGATACCGTTAGCAGAGAGGATGAGGCCTGCGAAATTGTCTGAGGTCTTGGGGCAGGACGAAATTATTGGTGATGGCAAAATTTTGACGGAAATTGTGCGTAAAGGCGAGCCGGTGAATTTGATTTTTTGGGGGCCACCAGGAACTGGCAAGACAACTTTGGCGCGGATTCTAGCGCGTGAGTTTAAAGCGGATTTCGTAGAGATTTCGGCGGTAACGGCTGGTAAAAAGGATGTTGAGGAGGTGGTAAAACGCGCAAAACTAAACTGGAATTTAAAAACGCGAACAATTTTATTTGTGGACGAAATTCATCGTTTTAATAAAGCGCAACAAGATGCCTTTTTACCACACGTAGAGTCTGGTTTAATAACTTTGATTGGGGCTACGACGGAAAATCCATCTTTTGAAGTGATTTCGCCTCTTCTTAGTAGATCTAGAGTTGTGGTGATATCTTCGCTTTCCAAGGATGCAATTTTAGAGGTATTAAAAAGAGCGGTTAAAACCGAGAAGGCCACCAAACGTGTTTCTAAAAAAGCTTTGGATTTGATTGCGGAACTATCTGGGGGCGATGCACGTTCGGCTTTGGGCGATTTGGAGTTGGCTTTGTCACTGGCGGACAAAGTTGACGAAAAGATTGTGATTGAAGCCGCGGGCAAAAAAATGCCAGGATATGATAAAAAAGGTGACAATCATTACGATACGATTTCTGCATTTATCAAATCTATGAGAGGTTCCGATACAGATGCGGCGCTATATTATTTGGCGCGGATGGTGGAAGTCGGAGAAGACCCTAAATTTATTGCAAGGCGGATGGTGATTTTTGCTTCGGAGGATATTGGGCTAGCTGGGAACGGAGCGTTAAGTTTGGCGACGGCATGTTTTCAAGCAGTGGAAAGAGTGGGGATGCCAGAGTCAGGCTTGATTTTGGCTCATACCTGTATTGCCTTATCGAAATCTAAGAAGTCGCGAGATTCGGCGGATGCTTGGTATAAAGCTTTAGATTTGGCGCGCAAAACACGTGGCGAGCCTGTTCCGATATGGTTAAGGAATGCTCCTACCAAATTAATGAAGGACTTGGGGTATGGTAAGGGGCAGAAATGGGAAACTGGGTTCCATCTAGATAGGAATTATTTACCAGATAGCATCAAAAACGAGAAGATTTTTAAAGCGAATTAACTATCTAAGCCAGCTTGGAAATACATTTGGACGTATTCCCACCCCCAGGAAAGATCGAAGCCGGAACTAGTATAATCGTTAAACTTGAAAAACGGCATGCCACGAGCGATTTTGGCGGATTTTTCGGCATTCTTTTGTATCTCGGCAAGCGGCTCGTCATTTTTAACACAGTTCTCGAAATCATCGCTTAGCTTTGCTTCTTTACCGATTTTTATCCAATAATCTTTGCCAAGTTTTGACATATTGGAAACTGCAGATTTGCCAGCAGATTTAAAGAAATCATTCCAAACTTTAGAGATAGCTAGATTATAATAATCCCAGAATTTGCCTTCGTTTTTGGCGCAGTAAGTAGCTATGGCGGAGTAGCGCGAGTTGATTGGGTTGGTTTCGCCATATTCGTAAAGAAAATCAGAAAGCCTAACTTCGTACAGGATATCGTTTTCTTCGATGTATTTTTTGAATTCTTCTTCGTGTTCGACAATGGCATTTTCGAAGGCGACACAGTATGGGCAAACTAGGTCAGAATAGACTACAAAGTAGTTTTTAGCGTCTTTGTTGCCTATGGTCATAGCCTCGTCCCAGATTTTGTCGGAATTTGATGGTTTAGTATTCATGCTGGCGGCAATGGCGGCAATGATTACTACGATAATTGCGATAATGCCAGATATTCTAAGCGCTTTTTGCATTAGCCTCCTTCTTTGATTTGCGAGCGAGATATTCTTCGTTAATAATTATAACATAGGTTTCTTCGCCGAGGCGCTTGAGGGATAAAATTGCAATAATGATGGCCAGCATGGTAACGATGATAGAAATTGTGCCAGCGATGGCGAGGCTACCGGTGGAAAAGACGGCACCAAGGAGTGGGGTAAGTAAAGTAGTGCCGCAGGTTGGGCAACCGGCGCCTAGCGCAATGAGACCGGTGATAATGCCGGCTTTTTCGAGATTGGCGGAGTTTTGGTCCTTTTTCTTTTGCCAGAGAAGAACAATAAGGCCAATTAGGATTCCCTGGAGCAGGGAAATGGCAAAAACTGGAAGCCAATCGAAGAAAGGCTGATTAACGCCAAAAATGGCGAGAAAACTATCGGTGATGATTTTGAAGCAATGAGGAAATCCTAAAGCGTGCATTAGTTCAAATTTTGAGAAACCTCCTTGAAGAAGATTGATTAGTAAACCGAAGAAGAAAAAACTCGGGATAAAACCATACCAGAATCTTTTTTCTTTAGTAGCAAGCAAAATTCCTTTGCCAGCTAAAACAAACTCGTCGCACCATTTCCTCCAATTCATATAGTAAGTATAACACAAAATAGTAGTTATGCTAATAAAATAATAAATATCATTTGTCAATAATTGTTTGTTCGGTTTTTGGTTTTTATCTCTGTTAATTTGGTGACTTTCGGAAACATATTAAAACATAAAGATTTTTAAAAAACAAGGTTGACAGCCGAAAAGCCTATGCTAAAATAGAATTAGGTTTGGACCTGATCCGACGTTGAAAGAGGCCTGAGCCGTTGGGAGAAAAGGGTGGAGAGTGTAGAGCTGTTTTGGCTAAATTAACCACCTAGGAATTAGAAAATAAGAACTCGCCTAAAGACGCGAGTTTTTATGTTGTTGTGATTTTTGTGATATAATTTAAACATGAGGCTTTCGAGAAAGATCGATCAAGCTCTGATTTTAGTCGGTACTATTGCTTTAGTGTTGTTTTTTGGTTTCGCAATTAAAAATAACGTTAGATCTACTTTTGCTGAAGGTAGTGATGGTTTGTACGCGGAATCTGATTCTCATTTTGTGACTTTTTATGACGAGGGCGATAAGCTAATTGTAAGGACTGAGGCTAAAACAGTAGCTGAGGCTTTGGAACGGGCGAATATTATTATTAATCAAGGCGACATTGTGGAACCTAAAATTGATTCCGAGATTAATGCTGATGATTTTTTCGTTAATATCTATAGAGCGCGTCCGGTGGTGGTAAAAGATGGTAAGACTGAAAAATACTTAATGACTGCAAGTTACGACACTCAAAGGATTGCGGAGGATGCTGGAATTACTTTGTATGACGGCGACGAGATGGCAATGGTGCCAAACACCCATTTCTTAGAGGCTGGTACGGCCAATATTTATGAGATTAAGCGAAATGGTGGTCGTACACTCACGGTGGAGGAAGAGATTCCGTTTGGCGAAGAAAAGGTGCCCGATTATAACATGGCGGCCGGAACTTCTGAGGTTAAACAGCTAGGTGAAGTAGGGATGAAACGGGTGTATTATAATGTGTTATATAAAGATAACCAAGAAGTATCAAGAGAAAAGGCTGGCGAGGAAGTTGTGCGACAGCCGGTATCAAGAGTAGTGGCGGTTGGTGCGAAAAAGTCCGTGCGGCCAGAGCAAGAAACTTGTGCAAATTGGGCACGTCAGGCAGGGGTGAGTGAAGCTGATTTGTCGTATGCGATTGATTTGATTTATCGAGAGAGCGGATGTAGGTATGATGCTAGGAATGCATCTTCGGGTGCATATGGGATTCCGCAGGCTTTGCCGGGTAGCAAGATGGCTTCGGTGGGGGCAGACTGGGAGACGAATCCGGTAACCCAGATTCGCTGGATGATTGGGTATGTTAATGGGCGCTACGGCGGATGGAGCCAAGCGATTGCTTGGTGGTATGCACATGGTTGGTACTAATAAATCATTAGGGCAACATTGGCTCAAAAATCGCCAGATTTTGGAGGAAATTGCTGATTTGACTGGTGGAGGTGAGCTGTGCGTGGAAATTGGTCCAGGACTAGGGTTTTTGACGTCTTCTCTATTAAAGCGATTCAATAAGGTGATTGCGGTAGAATTTGACGAAAGGCTTTCGACAAATTTGCCGAAGTCATTTCCTGGCAAGAATCTAGAAGTGATCCATGGGGATATTTTGCAGTATGATTTTGGTAAAATTAACGGGTCGTATGTGGTGGCTGGGAATATACCGTATTATATTACGAGTCCGATTATTGAGAAGGTTTTGAGACTGTCGAATTTGCCTAGTCGTGTGGTTTTGTTATTACAAAAAGAGGTAGCCGAACGTATAATTGACGAAAAAGAAACTATGCTCTCGCTTTTTGCAAAAAATAGGGCTAAGGTGGCAGTTGGCCCAGTGGTGCCGCGCGAAGAGTTTACGCCACCGCCAAAGGTGGATAGTCAAGTTGTGATTTTGGAGCCACATGCCCCAGTGGTCACTGACGAAGTTTTTTATTTAATTAGCCAGGGTTTTAAGGCCCCACGCAAAAAATTGATTCATAATCTGTCTGGGATAAAATCTAAAGAAGAATTAAAGCGAGTTTTCGAATTGCTAAAATTTGATTTAAATGCTCGGCCAGGCGATCTACACTTGGCTGATTGGCAAAAACTATACAACGAAATGCGGTAATAGTTTTTTGTTTTCGTAAAGCTTATATAATAGTTTGTCGTTATCCAACTTGCGTTTTATTAATTAAAAGCGTTCGAATTAATGAAGTGTAATTATCAATAATAACATCGTGTGTGGTATAATGGTCTTAATATGTTAGATGTGAAGTTTATTCGAGACAATTTAGAGCTCGTAGAGAAGTCGACCCGTGAGAAGGGCTACAAAATTGATATAAAAAACGTCTTAAAGCTAGACGACAAGCGCAAGAAGGAACTTGCCAGAGTAGAGGAGCTGCGTCGTAAGCGCAACGAAATCGCTGCCAAAATGAAAGGTGGCAAACCAGACAAAGCTTTAATTGAAGAAGGTAAGAAGGTTAAAGAAGAATTGGTTGGTCTTGAGGAAGATTTGGCTAAGGTCGAGGCAGAGTGCGTTTCTGCAGTAAAATCTGTGCCGAATATCATTTTTGATGATGTGCCACTAGGTGGTGAAGAATGTTCGGTGGAGGTTAAGAACTGGGGCGAAAAGAAAAAAGAAGGTGTAGACCATTTGGATTATGCCGTGAGCCGTGATTGGGTGGATTTTGAGCGTGGTGCTAAGGTGGCTGGGGCTAAGTTCTATTATCTTAAAAATGAATTGGCTCTACTTGAAAACGCTTTAATCCAATTCGGCTTGAAAAAGGTGCTTGAAAATGGTTTTAATTTTATTACGGTGCCAGATTTGGTGACCTCGCAAGTGTTAGAGGGCACTGGTTTTAACCCGAGAACATCCGACCAATCAGATGAATACTTTATTGAGGGTGAGGATTTGGCTTTGATTGCGACAGCAGAAATTGCCTTAACTGGCTATCATATGAATGAAATTATTGATGAGGATGATTTGCCGCTCAAATACGCAGGGCTTTCGGCGTGTTTTCGTAAAGAGGCGGGCTCGGCCGGTAAACACACACGCGGTCTTTTCCGCGTACATCAGTTTAACAAGCTAGAAATGTATATCTTTTGTTTACCGGAAAAATCCAAAGAAATGCACGAAATGATACTTGCGACCGAGGAAGAAATTTGGCAAGAATTGGGCATTCCTTATCGGGTGATTAATATTGCGGCGGGCGATCTTGGTGCGCCAGCGGCCAAGAAGTATGATATTGAATATTGGTCGCCGGCAGATCAAACCTATCGTGAGCTTACGAGCTGTAGTAACTGTACAGATTTCCAGGCACGAAACTTGAATATTAGAGTGAGGCGCAAAGACGGCACGGTAGAGGTTTTACATACTTTGAATGGCACAGCGGTAAGTTTGGCACGTACGATGGTGGCAGTAATAGAGAATTATGCCACTAAAGATGGCAAATTGAAAATCCCTGAGGTTTTGAAACCATATTTAAATAATAAGGAGGAACTATAAAATGATCGAAAAGATTGAGTTGAGCGGAAATGGTTATAAGATAGACGAACCTTTTAAGAAATATGTAGAAAAACGAATTGGCAAGCTTGATCGTTATTTGCCTCATAATGCGAAAAAAGATGTAGTATGTAAGGTTGTGGTTTCTGAAATTGGTAAAAAACAGGGAGAGAAATATGCTCTGTCGGCGGCGATGGAAATTCCTGGCGGCAAAGTTTTGGCAGCTAAAGATGAGTGCTCAAACGTTTTTGCTGGGGTAGATTTGGTGGAGGCTAAATTGACTGGCCAAATTCGTAGATATAAATTAGAAACTCAGCCACATCGCCAAAAAAGAAACTGGCGCAACCTCTTTATTCGGAAGAAATAATGTGGTAGAATAGGGGGCAGATTGGAGTTATAAATGGCGAAAAAAGAGAAAAAACCGACCGACAAGTTGGCCGATAAGACGGCACTTACTAAATTCCTGCAAGGTGTTTTTGGTGATGCGCAAAAAAAGGTTTTACGCAGGCTTTGGAAGAAGGCGCAAGAGATTAATAAACTTGAGCCTAAATATGAGAAAATGTCCGACGAAGAACTAAGGGCACAAACGGAAATTTTCAGGAAAAAAATTGATAGGGCGTTAAAGATTGCGCGTACAGAACAGGGTATTAATCGTACTGGTAAGAAACGTCCGCCGATCGATGATACCAAGATTTTGAACGAGCTTTTACCAGATGTTTTTGCGGTGGCACGAGAGGCTGCAAGGCGCGTAACTGGTCTTCGTCCTTATGATGTGCAGCTGATTGGCGGTATGGTGTTGCATGAGGGTGCGGTAGCGGAGATGAAAACTGGCGAAGGTAAGACCTTAGTTGCGATGTTGCCGGCGTATTTGAATGGCTTGACTGGACGTGGTGTGCATGTAGTAACGGTAAACGATTATTTGGCACAACGTGATGCTGGTTGGAACGGTCCGATTTATGATTTTCTTGGCTTGTCGGTGGCAGTAATTATCAATGAGGCCTCGTTTATCTATGACCCAGAGTATGAGAACGAGGAACATGACGATGAGAGGTTTTTGCATCTCAAGCCATGCACGCGTAGACAAGCTTATGAGGCCGATATTACTTATGGTACAAATAATGAATTTGGTTTTGACTATTTACGTGATAATATGGCTAGCGAAGTTAAATATCTGCGCCAGCGAGAGTTAAATTTTGCCATTGTGGACGAGGTAGACTCGATTTTAATTGATGAGGCTAGGACTCCTTTGATTATTTCAGCTCCGTCGGGAGATAATCCTGAATCTTATTATCAGTTTGCAAAGGTTGCAAGTAGATTGACGCCAGATGATTATATCTTTGACGAAAAGCGTCGCTCGGTGACTTTGACTGATGAAGGAATTGATAAAGTACAAAAGATTTTAGGTGTAGACAATCTGTATTCTACCAAGAATATGAGGCTGGTTTATCATTTGGATCAAGCGATTAAAGCCGAAATAGTCTTTAAGCGTGATAAAGATTACGTTGTGACAAATTCTGGTGAAGTGATCATCGTAGATGAGCACACTGGACGTTTGATGCAGGGGCGTCGTTATAACGAGGGACTACATCAAGCCATTGAAGCTAAAGAGGGTGTTGCAGTAAAACAAGAATCAATGACCCTAGCAACGATTTCGTTCCAGAACTTTTTTAGACTATATAAGAAGCTATCCGGTATGACTGGTACGGCATTTACCGAGGCAGAAGAGTTTCAACAGATTTATGCTTTGGATGTGGTGCAAATTCCGCCGAATCGTCCAATAAAACGTATAGACAAGGACGACTTAATCTATAAGACTAAGGCTGGAAAGTTAAAAGCGATTGCGAACGAGATAAAGAAATACCACGAAAGAGGCCAGCCAGTTTTGGTGGGGTCTGGTTCGATTGAGAACAACGAAGAAATCGCGCGCTACTTAGACGGGCTTGGTATTAAGTATGAACTTTTGAACGCTAAAAACAACGAGCGCGAGGCAGCGATTATTGCTAAGGCGGGCGAGAAGGGTGCTATTACTCTAGCCACTAACATGGCAGGGCGTGGTACTGATATTAAGCTAGGTAAGGGCGTGCGCGAGCTTGGCGGCTTGGTGGTAATTGGCTCAGAAAGACATGATGCTAGGCGAATTGACAATCAGCTACGTGGGCGTGGCGGACGCCAAGGTGATCCTGGCACGACACAGTTCTTTGTTTCTTGCGAAGATGATTTGATGCGAATTTTCCAAGGCGATCGTGTTAAGATGTTGATGACGAGACTTGGTGTAGATGAAGACACTCCGATTCAGACTAAGGCGATTTCAAAAACTCTGGAAGCTGCACAAAAACGTATAGAAGGATTTAACTTTGATTCACGTAAAAATGTGGTGCAGTATGATAATGTGATAAATAGACATCGTAAGGTTGTGTACTTGATGCGTAGGAGAATTTTGGATGGAGAGGAGATTTATCCAGAGATTAAGCGTTTGATGCGTGAAGAAGTGAAGATGTTGACGGAGTTTTCTTCGCGCGTAAACAAGAATTTCGACGAAGAATTTAAGGCGGTGTTTGACTTTGACGAAGATTTAATTCACGAAATTGGGTTGCTGCGTAAAGAAAAAGATCGTTATAAATTAGCGCTTGAAGCGGTAGAAGAGGCTTACCACAAGAAGGAATTAGAGTTTGGCGATGATACGATGCGCAAAATCGAGCGCGAGGTATATCTAAAAGTGCTTGATACTCTGTGGATGCAACATCTTGAGAATATGCAACATCTACGTGAAGGGATTCACTGGCGTTCAGTTGGGCAACGTGATCCGTTGGTAGAATACCGTTCCGAATCGCAAAAACTATTTGATGGCTTGCAACGTAATTTGCGTGAGGAGGTGCTAAAGATTCTGCTTACAATTACTCCTGCCGAGGCGGCAGCCGATGATGTAACTGATGGTGAGGAATACGAGTCTGAACTCACAAAGATGGCGGAAACCCAGACAGAACGGGGCGTAAATGAGATTTCGAAAGGCGAGAAAAATCTTGACGATGAGTTTAAGAAAAAATCAGCTAAAAGTGCTTCGAAGCCGGCAACGCTGAAACTCAAGAAAAAAGCCAAAAAGACTGGTTCAAAGAAGAATAAAGCTGGTAAAAAATCTAAGAGAAAGTAGATCTATTCTTATTATACCATAAGTATTATAAAAAGTCAATATCATGAAGCATTCAGTTGAGGAAATACATCTTAAAAATGGCGCCAGAGGCCTATTAATAAACATACCTGGCGCTAGCGTGATGTCTACTCGTGTACAGTTTCGTGCTGGGATGCTATATGCCAAGAATAAAGATGTTTATGAGATTCCTCATGTGGTGGAGCATTTAGCGTTTGGTGCGAATGCAAAATACCGTGATGAGCAAGCTTTTGAGGCGGAATTTACAAAAAACGGCGCATATCACAATGCTTGGACTAGCGATATTTCGGTGTGTTATGAGACGGAGTGTGCGGATTTTGAGTGGGAAAGGATTATGGAGTTGCAGCGAGTATCGATTTGTGAGCCAAGATTTAATGAAGAGGAGCTAAAATCTGAAAAATCTAATGTGCGGAGCGAATTGACTGGCTATATGAATGATTACTATCGTTTGCTTTGGCCACGCGTGCAGCAAGCGGTGGGTGAAGATATTTTGGATGTTCCAGAGAGACTAAAAACTATTCAGAACATTGAGCTCAAAGATATTCGTGAACATTATCGACGTACCCACACGGCAAAAAACATGATGTTTATTATCGCTGGGAAGATTAGAGGGCGAAAGCGAAAGATAATGCGAATGCTTGAAAACTGGGATCTAAAAGAAGGCGAGGCTTTTGAGATTCCTACAGCCGATTTGCATTCTTCGGAGGCAGTTTCGATTAGGAGAAAAGATGCGTCAAATATTACATTTGGGTTTTCTTTGGTGACGCCAAGACATTTGGAGCCCGATGAAGTGTTTGCGATGAATTGTCTTAATCATATCTTAAATGGCACAACAAACTCACGGATTTTTGGTACGGCACGTAAAAAAGGTTTGGTGTATGGGATGGGGAGCTCGGTGGCAAGTAACGCCAAGAGCTCGTATTGGGATTTTGACGGCGAAGTTAATGTCGAAAATGCCGATGAACTTTTTGACTTGATTCAGCTAGAGCTTACAAACGCCTTGAATGGTAAGATTTCGGATAAAGATTTTGCTGCAGCAAAATCTTATGCATTGGGTAGATTGCAGATGGGAGCACAAACAGTGGGGCAGATTGCGGATTATTATGCAGATGGCTATTTCACAAACGAGACGATTCAAAAATATGATAATATGCCTGGACTAATTCGAGGAATTGATAAGTCAAAAATGATAGAATTGGCACGTGAATTTGCTGGGTCTGGCATCAGAGGGTTTGCGGCGGTATCTTCGACTGAAAAAGCTGTGATATCTGGGTTAGAAACTAGATTAAACTTTTAGAGAACCGATTTTTGGATTTTTGAATAATAAACTGTCGTGGTTTTTATGATTTTGGAACTTCAAACGGCAGAGCGCTGTAGCTATTGTCGCGCTTTGAATAGGCTTCGCGAAGCTCGGCGATAGTGCCGACGCATTCGAATGGCTTAATATGGCCGTCTACGCCAAGGAGGCCTTTAAAAATATCGGTGAGATCTGGATCCAGGAATAAATCACGACCATCAAAAGGCTGTTTTTCTAAGGGCAAATAAGGAGCAAACAGGAGAAATGAATTGGCACATTTTGGACATTTGCCGCACCATCTAAGCGATTGATTGTCGGCTCCTTGTTTGTAGTTTGCTACGTTACAGGACGAAAAACGGCTACCGAACTTATCCCAACATAATTTAACAAATTCGCCGGCAATTTCGAGCTCGGATTTGTTTTCAAGAAGTGATTGGATTTTGACGTCTGATGAAACGCATTTTTGAATATAAGATTTAAGGGCCTGTTGAGTGGCGGGAGTTTTAGACCATTGGTGATTGACTGGGAGATCATCAATATAGGCGTGTGGTTCTTCGCCTTCGCGGCCGAGTCCGAGATATATTTCGTGGGAATCCGCCAAAATAGCTTGAACGAGTGCTAGAGATTCATTGATAAGCGTAATTGGTACGTGGCCATTGAGACCACCGGCTTTTTTGAGGGCTTCTTTGTCGATATGGCGACGGATAACTAGTGGTTCACCATAGAACGAGACAATCTCTGGTAAATCGGCGTCATTGTTTGAAATGTAGACAGATTTAAATCTAATATTGTCAAGAGATAGTTTTTCGGCCGTCAGAAGAGAATCTTTGCCGCCACTAAGAAGAACCAAAGGTAAACCAAGGTCTTGATCTGTCAAATAATTATCGACTTTAGCAATGACACTATCGTGATTTAGTTGATTATCAAGATTGCTTGGAGCGTCCTGAACCAGCTCGAATTTAGCCAAATCATTACGAGTAAGGTGATTTTCGAAAGCAAATTGGCTAAGCCCTTCTTGATAAATCCGCGTAAAGAAATCAGCTTGGGCTTGATTTATATTGACATGCAGTTTAACGTTGCGGGTGGGGTTAGCTTTGTAGTAGGAGGTACCCAATGCAATAAAAGCCAAAAACAGAGCGCGCATCAAAAATTTTTGTTGGTCGTGAGTGATTGGGCGCTTGGCGGGTGTAAATTCGATTTTTTCCAAAAAACGAATGCCGGTGGGGCCCTGATAATAGAATTCGGCGGTGGACGTGAGGTAATCAAATCCAAAACTATTAAATTCAAACATTATTTTAGCTCCTTTACGTATTGTTGGAATAATTCACCACGTTCGTAAAAATCTTTAAACATATCAAAACTAGCGGCGCCGGGACTGAGTAAAACTACAGGTTTTGCGGTCGATGATGCAAGCCCTTCGGCTAGTTTTCGCGCATCATGGACAGCGTTTTCTAATGATTCTTCGATAATGAATTTGTTTTCTGGGGCGTCTTGGGCTAGAGCTTGGCTGGTTTCGCCAATCAGGATAGCTTTGGCGAGATTTGGTGCTTTAAATATAGCGTTTTTATGCGGTGTGAGGTCGAGTCCACGATCTTTGCCGCCAGCTATGAGAATAACTGGTCTATCAGGGAAAGCTTTGATTGCGACTTCTAGGGATGGCGAAGATGCAGAAAAAGAATCATCGTAATAAT
Organism: uncultured Candidatus Saccharibacteria bacterium; assembly: GCA_946538495.1. GTDB lineage: Bacteria > Patescibacteriota > Saccharimonadia > Saccharimonadales > Saccharimonadaceae > Nanosyncoccus. The sequence goes on along the minus strand of CAMNGP010000004.1, from coordinate 4,357 downwards.
CAACGTCATTGAGCGTGCGAACGAATTCGAGGTGGTGCGGTAGGCCTTTGAAGCTACTGAGCGCATCTTTTAGCTCTGATCTATGCTTCGCAATTAAGCTATCAAGTGGAGTGCCCAGAAAAGCGGCGACGGTGATGAGCGCTGCCTCGGCGTTTTCTTTGTTGTGGTCACCCGGGACCTCGATAGAATTTAGTACGTCTTTAAGCGCGTCAGAAGGATTATCCAACGGATATGGGAACTTATGGCCAGGGCTTTTTTGGGAAATTTGAACGGAGCTAGGGTTATTCTTAAAGTAAATCAAATTATCATTTGGGGTCTGGAATTCGGCAATATGGCTTTTGGCATTTACGTAATCATTGAAATCTTTGTGAACGTTTAGATGGTCTGGCTCAATACGTAAAACCACGGCGGTTTGGGGTGATTTGGTAAGATCCCAAAGCTGAAAACTCGACATTTCAAAAACCACGACGTCATTTTTGCTGAGATCATCCAAGATATCTATAGCGGGGTAGCCGATATTGCCGACTAGATGCGAAGATAACTTGAGGGATTTTAAAATTGCGTCAATAAAGGAGCAGGTAGTGCCTTTACCTTTGGTGCCGGTAACGCCGATGATTCGGCAAGGGCAATGGTCAAAGAAGTATTTAGTGGCGGAGGACTCGTTGTTTAGATGTAGGGGCGGGACAGACGGGCTACGAAAAACAATATCATAGGTGGAAAAATCCTTTTTTTGAATTTCGTCTGAGGAAAAATTGTCAAAAATGTCACATTCTAAATCGTGGTAATGCTGCTTGAAGTAGGCTTCTAGGGATTTGCCTTCTTTGCCGTAGCCGAGGATAGCAATTTTCATAGTTTAATTATAACATAGATACAAATAATCGGGATTATATGGGATAAACATTGACTTTTTATTCAACTTATGCTATAATTTAGTTATGGATTGTTGTCCATCGTAGCTTAAAAGTAGCAGCAAGAAGAAGGGAAGGGGCATTATGAAAATGTCACCTAAATGCAGCATTGTCGTACTCTTTTCGGTTCTAATTGTTGAGGTGCTTGGTTTTGCAAATCTTGTGTTCGCAAGCCAGGTTAACGCTGAGGCTCTTTCAACGAACGTAACCCCTACGGTGGTCGTGTTCGACAGGGTTGCCTCTCCGATTGGAAAGGCTTCTGAGATCAAAGAAAAAGATCAGGCATCTCAGATGGTTATCTACGAGGTCGGACCCATTGCGGAAGAGCCTGAGGTCGAATACGACGCTTGGCTCTCTTCCGAGCCTGAGGTTCAGACTCCGTCTTACGACGGTGGCGGTTATGTTGACGCCAACGTTGACGGGACCTGGATCTCTGGTTCCGACTTTGCTTGGATGGGCGTTCACACTGATTCTGGCAGTGGGTATTCGTATACCTACTATTCGGAGAACGTTTTGCCTGGTGGGGGCCTTTCGATTCCGGGTCGCCACGTGGGCGACGAGGGGTACGTGATGGACGGCAATGGCAATCTTTGCCTGGCCTCCGATGACCTGCCTTACGGCACGGTCGTTAGCGTCCCCTTTGGCTCCGGAACAGGGGTCGTCTATGACTGCGGAAGCGGTTATGGCAACCTGGACGTGTACGTGTCCTGGTAGACCCTAGTCTTGCACTGCAGAGAGGCCGCACAATGTGCGGTCTTTTCTGTTAGACGTTTGCGCCGTGACGACGAAGGGTGTCTAGGTTTTTGGTGATATCATATGGATGTAGTCTTGAGACTAAATCATCCATATCAATATTTGCACCATGGGAAATAAGGGTGTCTAGGTTTTTGGTGATATCATCTGCTCTCATCCTTGAGACTATTTTATTAATATCTGCACCATGAGAGATAAGGGTGTCTAGGTTATAGGTGATATCATATGCTCTCATCCTTGAGACTATTTTATTAATATCTGCACCATAAGAGATAAGGGTGTCTAGGTTTTTGGTGATATCATCTGAATCCATCCTTGAGACTATTTTATTGATATCTGCACCATGAGAGATAAGAGTGTCTAGGCTTCTGGCGATATAACCCGAATTCATCCTTGAGACTATTTTATTAATATCTGCACCATGAGAGATAAGGGTGTCTAGGTTTTTGGTGATATTATATGGATGTAGTCTTGAGACCATTTTATTGATATCTGCACCATAAGAGATAAGAGTGTCTAGGTTTCTGGTGATATCATCTGAATACATCCCTGAGACCATTTTATTGATATCTGCACCATAAGAGATAAGAGTGTCTAGGTTTTTGGTGATATCATCTGAATACATCCCTGAGACCATTTTATTGATATCTGCACCATAAGAGATAAGAGTGTCTAGGTTTTTGGTGATATCGCCTGAATACATCTTTGAGACTATTTTATTAATATCTGCACCATAAGAGATAAGGATGTCTAGGTTTTTGGGGATATCATCTGAATCCATCTCTGAGACTATTTTATTGATATCTGCACCATGAGAGATAAGAGTGTCTAGGTTTTTGGGGATATCATATGGATGTAGTCTTGAGACTAAATCATCCATATCAATATCTGCACCATAAGAGATAAGGGTGTCTAGGTTTTCGGTGATATCGCCTGAATACATCCCTGAGACCATTTTATTGATATCTGCACCATAAGAGATAAGAGTGTCTAGGTTTCTGGTGATATCGCCTGAATACATCCTTGAGACTATTTTATTAATATCTGCACCATGAGAGATAAGAGTATCTAGGTTTCTGGCGATATAACCCGAATACATCCTTGAGACTATTTTATCAATATTTGCACCATGGGAAATAAGGGTGTCTAGGTTTTCGGGGATATTAGATGAGCTCATCTTTGAGACTAAATCATCCATATCAATATCTACACCATAAGAGATAAGAGTGTCTAGGTTTCTGGCGATATCATCTGAATCCATCCTTGAGACTAAATCATCCATATCAATATCTGCACCATAAGAGATAAGAGTGTCTAGGTTTCTGGCGATATAATATAGATCTAGATGTTGAATTAGACTATTAGCATCTATTCCTTGTTCTAGGGCATATTTTATTCCATAAGCCTCTTTTAACTCTTCTAATCTTGGGTCTTCTATGTACTTTTCAAGAGATTTAATTGGGCGGTTTATTTCGTAGAGAAATTCCAGCTCCTCTTTTGTTAAATCTTCACCACTTTGCATTTTGTGATCCATGGCTATGAGTTGTTTTTTATCAGCGAAAGCTTCTAAAAATTCTTCGCCACCAGGAAGTGTGCGAACTTTTGCTTCTACGATAGGAACTAATGAATCTTCGAGGGCCTGGCCATCGTCTAGGCCGGATATCTCGGCGACTTCGCCGTCTTGCCCAAGACGGATTGAGGCACAAGCGGAGCTGGCGAGATTATTGGTTTCTGAATCGTATAGGTGAAAAAGAATAAATTTGGCTTTACTTTCGGAATCATATTCCTGATATCCCGTATAGTTTCCGGTTTGTAAGTAATTGCGTCCAGTTCCGGGGTCTGCTACACACCATGGTGTGCCTTCGGCGGCTTCGGCAAGTTTTTCTTCGTCTCCTGGTAAATATTCTATCCATTCACCTCGGATATCTTCGGTTCTCTCTGGAGTTTCGAGGATGGCCTTTTCACTAAGGAGGATTTTGGAATAAAGCTTATTGAAATTGCCAGATTTAACTAGTGCTTCTAGCTCCGTATTGCGCTCAGGACTTTCTTTGTAGCGACTTTGGTCGGATTGATTGTAAAAATCTGAAATAACGCCATAAACCTTGGCAAGCGTTGCAGGGTTTAGCTTAGGGTAAGGAGCTACTGTATGCCGATCTCGTTTTGCAAACTGTTGCTTGTTTTTGTCGAATACACCCATTTTGGATACTCCATCCCAAGCGTAAACTTTAAACCAAATTGGATAAGGTGAGTCTTCGTTACCAAGATAATCTGACCACGATTTTAGGCTTTCGCGTTGATTTTTTTGAATATCTTCGATGAGGAACTGTTTTTCGTAATCATTTAAAGTACGGCCTTGTCCGTTATCGCGCAGTATTTGCTCTTGTGAACGCCAGTAATCTTCTGTAATATTATCTGGTGAGATAATTAATTGATTCACCGATTCATCCCACAATCTTTGTTCTAAACGGTTACCGTGTCTACTTATTAAGTTTTGTAGACGGTTTAGATAGCTTTGATTACGTCGTTCTGCATTATTCCCAATTAACCTCTCGCCTTTTGCTCTCGCTTTTTGAAAGGCGCGCTCGACCGGTTCATGAAAGTGCCCTTGAAAACCGTTTAGAGTTAGAAGCTTTGCGCCAATTTTTGAATTGGAGTCAGGATTTAGAGATTCGGAATTTGTGAGTTTTTCTTGATTA
>CAMNGP010000003.1 GCA_946538495.1 uncultured Candidatus Saccharibacteria bacterium | reverse complement strand
CTTGCTTTGCAAAAACCACCAGCTAAACCACCAGGAATAAATACAGATTCGCCATTATCGTTAGTAGTAGTATAGCCGCCTAGTCCTGCGCCACTAGCAAGACCAGTTACTTTGCCATTACTAATAACACCAAGTTCACCCCAAGAACCAAAAGTGTAATCTCCATCATTATGATTAGCTAAACGTTTCTTGTTAACCAAAGCTGTACTTATAGCTCCATTACTATATATATTGCCGCCCCAAACTTGGAGGGAAGGACGCTTAGCTACGATGTAGCATTTTTCAGCTGCTTCACTCCACTGATGGTTGCCCTCAGGGTCTTGGTAGTTAGTATCAGCTCCACTAGTAGCAGGATAGACTGAAGCCCGAACACACATTTTAGTACCAGCTGGGACATCTGGAATGTCCATAGTGATTTTATCTACTGGGTATAGATTTTCCTTAAAAATATCGACGCCATTACCGCCATTTAATGAATCATATTCTTTCGTCTTCGTTTCACAAGTCTCTTTATCATCAATATGATAGCATAGTTTTACCTCAACCTTAGGTTTTCTCACAATCGTAGCATAAGTACTATTTACCGTTCCATTTTCTTTTGGAGTCACTGTAATCACTAGTCCTTTTACCGAATCAGATTCTCCGGCGTAAAGTACCGTCTTATCAGGCTCGCCCGTCTCGTCTTTAAAGCTGATTGAGTTTGTAAAATTATAAGGAACAAGAACTGATGAAAAATCCTCCAAGTTACTTGTATCTACCGTAGCTAAAGTCTGCCCAGAATCAGCACTCATTATTACTGCTTTTGGTGTGTTCTGCACGACACTATTTAGGTTGGTCTTAGCACTAATCTTTAAATTCTTGCCAACCTCATTTCTAATCGTATAAGTTTTCTCGACTGTCACCATATTGATATCGCCCAAAGCATAATCATCATAATTAAGTGGAGAATTAGGAGCAAAATCTCTCTCTATCGAAAAGGCATTGTTCCACTTATTCACCAATACGCCTATTGATTTCGATGAAGTATTCGACACCATCTCGGCATCGCCAATCTTAATCTTTTGAGGTATTATAGTGTAACCAGCCTGTGCCGCAGGATTATAAATAGCACGATAGCCAATCACATCACCAGGCTTTGCGTAAACAGAATCTTGGTAACTATTATATTTACTTATACTCTCGTTTTTTACCTTGATCTCCAAACTTGACGTTGCGCTAAACGGCTTGTAAACAGCATAGACGTTCTTATCTACCGTCAGACTTTTCACACTATAACTGTTTCCAGATATCGGACTGCTGCAAATCTTTGCGCCATCACACCAACCCACGAAACTAAAACCACTTATATTTTTATTGCTTACTGAAGCTGCCGCCTTATATTTTACCGTCTGACTACTTATCTTCTTTCCACCTTCTAGGTTCGCTCCGCTGTCTGTCACAGCATAAGCCGTCAGAGTTCGATCCTTTTCGTAAACAGCATAAATAGTAGTATTAGAAGTAAGACTACTTACAGTATAAGTGTTTCCAGACCTTAAGCTACCACTAGCTTTATTGCTGCGCCAACCTTGAAAAGTATATCCAGTAAAGTCACGCTTAGAAACCGAAGCACTGCTACCATGACTTACCGTCTGGCTCCCAATACTATTTCCATTGTTCAAATTAGCCCCATCTCCCGTCACAGCATAAGCAGTAAGTGTCTTCTTTGGCTTATTAGCGCAAAAATACCCAACTCCCATAGGTATACTAGAGCCACCAAAAGACTGCGTATACAAATACGTCGCTGCGGCTTCCGTCAGTTTCCAGCCGCTCATATTAGTTCCACTAGTAGCTGCATTTTTAATATCATCTGTTGTTTTTGGATTACCAGCTATATTGTCATAGTATGAATTATAATCAAACGTAGCGTTACTACCCTCCAATCCATTTTGCCATCCATATGGCCCCCAACGATAAGGCGCTTCCTTACCACTCCTTTGCTCCCAATAACCATCCTTCCTACCCACCAAACCAAAATACACATAATATTCATAACCTTTCGCAACGGTACAATTATCCCGAAGCCCTCCCAGAACAGCCGATATATCTGTATTCTTTAAAGGATTCATAGTGCAAGAAGATGACCAATCGCTAGATCCACCTATGCAAAACCTCGGATTATAACTACCGTCCCAATTCGTTTTGCCAATAAACCAGCTTCCTCCGCCATCACCGTATTTTGAACAAGTTATCGTACGGGCATACAGATAATTATCGCATGTCACCTCACCGCCACCGCCTCCACCACCAGGACCTACGTAATCAGCATAAGCACCGCCGCCTGACAATGAAACCAATAAGCAATATATAATAACCACAATAGTTAATTTAAATGGTTTTTTTATTCGCTCCATATCCCCTCCCCATTTTCATTTTGCGATAGTAGGTTCTCCCACTTAATTCTACCCTGTTCATCTGCGCACTCTATGCTATTACTCAATGCATACGAATAAATACTGCGCCGCCCCTCCAATGAGTATTTTTCGTAATCTAAATCATTGTACATTTTTGTAGACGTTTCACAATCTTCATCAAGAACAGCCAATTGTGTAGACCTGCTTACTACCAAATAAATCGCATCATCCTCCCTACCAGTTTCTAAAGCATTATTGATTGCTTCCTGATAATAATCCAAAGCCTCATCAACATCATCGCTATCGATCATAAGATCTCCAGCGCAGTTAGCAATCTCATTCACATTTTCCGAGCTTTTACAATCAGCTTCTTCTATATTACCAAGCGCAGAATCTTTGTTCAACGTTATAATCACAATTGCAATCGCTAATCCTATTATTAAAAAAACGAATACCAACAAAACCACCACTAAGCTACGGTTAGATTTCTTCTGTACTTCACTCATTTCCGACATATACTATATATTATAACATAAACATTATAAAATTTAGTTTAGTTCTTAAATTTTTCTCGCCACCACTCATCAGCCGGGCCAGCCGTCATCAAAATCAATAAATAATCATTATCCAAATAAAATTGCAATTTTTGCATCAAATCGTCATTCAATTCTGCCGCTTCTGCGACATCCAAATTAGATAAATCAGCAATAAAATCCTCGGGTTTAATCACAGACAATTCCGGATTTTCTCGAGTTAAATATGTCGGCAACCAAAAAACTTTCTCCGCCCCCACAAAAGCATCGCGATACCCATCCTTCACCTCGTGCTGACGCGTATTTTGATGCGGCTGATACACCACCACAACGCCCTTACGCCCAAGTAATTCCGCTTCTTCTTTTGCAATCTCTAACGTTGCGACAATTTCCTCCGGATGGTGTGCGTAATCCGTATATACATAGTTCGCAATTCGTTCAAATCTTCGTCCCACACCAGGAAAATGATTTAAGGTTTCGATTAATGCACCAGTATGATAATCTACTTCTATACCCCTCTCGGCATAGTCATTCTGCTGCATGAAAAAGACCGCATTAGCCGCTAAGGCCGCATCAATTCGCCTTGCTTCGCCAGCTAAACTAAAGTCATTAGATTTATACATCGCTTCTGACTCAAAATCCTCTTTCGCCATCATCTGTTTTTCTAAAATCTTGCCGTTCTTATATTCAATTACGAATCCACTTTGGCCTCTGAACTGTTGAAATGCTTTTATATAATCCTCTCTCGTAGGATAAATATCTGGATGGTCATATGATACCGCCGGAATCACTGCCAGCCACGGATGATATTTCAAAAAATTCCGATCATATTCATCCGCTTCATAAATAAAGTATTTATCACCTTTATGATATGAACCTGATGGGGCAAACCCCAAAGTTGTCCCTACAATATATGAAGCCTTGAGATTCATTTTAAGTGCAGCCCATACAATCATCGCCGTTGTGGTCGTTTTACCATGCGTCCCTGCTACTGCGATCATCTTTAATCCCAACTTCTCAACTAAAAATGCTGTAAAATCGTCTCGCTTTGTACACTTAATACCTGCCTTTTTCGCCATCACAAGCTCGGTATGGTCTTCTGGCAAAGCTGAAGTATAAACAAACCAGTCTATTCCTTCTCGCAGCTTTGATTCTAAGAACTCACCGTCTTGTTCGCCTACTGCCACTTCTATCCCGGCCTTTGTTAATTCATCATAAACTGCTCCTCGCGCCAAATCCGATCCACATATTTCAAGGCCTGCCGCTTCTGCCATCAAAGCCAAAGGTCCCATGCCCGTCCCTGATATTCCAGATATATACACTTTCATGTTATAATTATACAATGATAGTTCATTCTGAACAAGAAATGCTCGACTTTGGCGCCAGCTATGCCAAACGCCTAGATAAAACTTCTAAAGTCATTGAACTCGTCGGTGACGTTGGCGCTGGCAAAACCACTTTTGTACGTGGACTCGCTAAAGGTCTAGGCGTTAAAGAACCTGTCACAAGCCCCAGTTTCACCATTTCCAAATCTTACGCTCTACCATCTCACGAAGGTTGCCTTATCCATTATGACTTCTACCGCCTCCCTGATCCGGGCCTCATGTCTGAAGATTTACAAGACAATCTCCAAAACCCCAACAATATAATAATTATAGAATGGGGCGAATCCATTTCGAATCTTTTACCAAAAAATCACACCACAATCCAAATAAACTATATCGACAATGGAAGGGAAATAATTACATGAAACTCTATTTAGATACCTCCACCCCAGAAACTATTCTAAAGCTAGATAGTCAAGAATATCGCTATAATTTTGACCGCGACCTCGCCGAAAAACTACTTAAATACATTCACGATAAACTTCAAGAAAATGGCAAAGATTTCGATGACATCACCGAAATCACCTTCATGTCTGGCCCAGGTTCTTTTACGGGTTTACGTATCGGCGCTACAATTGTTAATACTCTAGCACAAGAACTAGACATTCCTCTCTACGATCACCACGGCAAAAAACACCCCATCATTATTCCAGATTATGGCCATGGCGCCAATATCACAAAACCAGTAAAATAATTATTTTCTGTTTTTAATCAAAGCTCGTGCCATCACTACCGCAAACACAGCAATCACTACTATAGCCACACCTTCTATGGTCGCCATAATAATATAGCCCCTCGTGCTATCTGGCCGTACTATCACACTCTGACCTAGTGGAGGCATATAAGAAGGATCTGTCGGATCATAAGCAATCTGCACACCTTCATCCGCCCCCGCAAACGTCGCATCAACTATATTTAAACTCATTCCCGTAATCTGCACCTTTAATACAGAATCATCCGAATCACGATCTGCATGATAAATTCTCAAAATTGCGTTCTGCCCTTTCTCAACATTTATACCAGAATAGGCCAGCTCTTCATCATTTACCGATGTATACACTTCTCCATCGTGATTAATTACTAATTTTCCATTCATAGCATCATGGACACCGCCTAAATCAATCGCTAGCCTTGTGTCTACATACACAAACGTATCATCATCTGCAATAATTTCGAAACTTTCATCTCCACTCGCCAGCACCGTAAAAGGTACTGCATAATTCATTGTAAACAAATGGTTATGTCCGTCGGTATTTACAAAATCACCCTCACTAAATTTCACGTCATCTAATGGATAGAAATCCTCATTATCATAAGTAAAAACTGCGCCGTTCGCATCATATTCTAGTTTTAGATTCCCAGTATAGCTCTGACTTTTTCCGTCAGAACTATTAAACCACCTTTTTATGTCGGATATACCACGATTAGGCAAAGCCTCGCCCTCTCCTTTAGCAATCAAAGCATAATCATTGCCAAGCTCATACTCCATCAACCCCTGTTCAAGCCCCTTGTTGTAATATCCGCACTTTGCCCACTCAAACTGTCTTTCTTCTAGTGCGATTTTTTGACTCTCGTCATAAAGATTAACACACGCATCAGCCCTTTGATCATAGTAAGCCACTGGCAAAGAAACGCCTTTTTCTTCCGACACTCCAGCACTCGCCAAAACTACATCTGGGGTTTTTGATATTAGATTTTCATGTATTTGATGAACTGAGCTAGACATTCCGACCACCGTCAAAACTGCGCCCAATCCGAGTACTGCCAACATCGTCCCACCAAACCACTGGACCCTTCTATGTTGCAGCTTCTTCTTATTTGTGCTCATAGTTATTTTAACTATAAATCATTTTCGTAAGAAAATCAAGCTAATGTACATATCTATAACAGCAACTTCATACATCTATTGACTATCAGGAATCCCCAGTGTTTTGTCTGACAACGCATCCGATCCGAAAGGAGTCTCATATTCGTCAATTGCTTTAATCTCAGTCTCCAAATTTTTAAGATATTCTTCTACGGTCTCCGCATTCAGCTTATCAATCTTACCAAAATCATAGTCTTCTTCCACCTCATCACCTTGCAATTCTGCCTCGTCTGGCAAGAATCCAGGTCTCGACCTATCTAAATAAATATCACCAGAATTATGATAAATCATCAAAGATACACCAGTTGTTGCTAATGCCACGACCGCCGATACAATACCCAAAATCACAAGATTCCCACCGCCTTTAGTCAGATTCCACTTCGCAAAGCCTCTTTTTTTCCCGTCATCACCCATCAGATTTTCCCTTTCAAGCCATCTATCAACTTAACATGCTCAGAAATTAACTGCCGCATTTTCAAAACATCCTGCTCCATCGTTTTACGCCTTTTTCTGACATCCGTCAATTCATTATAAAAACGTTCTGGCTCATTTTTACAATCAATTGAAATCAAATCCTCCAACATCTTTTGATATTTTGTAAAATCATTTGCAAAAACCAACTTTGTTTCCGTAAAATCATTTTGGTTTTCTACAAAATCTGCATTCGATAAACTTTTCTCAACCAGTTTTACATTAAACGGCATAATAAACTTAGACATAATAGTCTCATAATAAGCACCTAAGAAAACTCTTGCCTTAGAGTCATTTCGTTGAATCATTCTGAGGCTTGTCTTTATCGATTCACAATGGTCAGCAATAGTTTCCTTCTGCGTCTCAGAAATTGCTAATGTCGGCAAAGTCATCAGACTCACCACCAAAATCATCAAAATCGTCAAAAAACGTTTCATATTACGATTATAGCACAGACTAAGATTAGTAATTTATAAGTTACTTTTAATCACGTTTTAGCATCACCGTAAACGCTTCGGACGGAATATCGATTTTGCCAAATCTTTTCATGCGCGCCTTACCACGTTTCTGTTTTTCCAGCAGCTTAGCCTTGCGGTCTCTATCACCAGTATGAATCTTTACCGTGACATCCTTGCGATACGCTCCAATTGTTTCGCGCGCAATTATCCTTGCCCCAATCGCCGCCTGCAACGCAACCTCATAGTTTTGACGGGGAATCACTTCTTTTAGCTTTTTTGTCACTTCTCTACCAATACCATCAGCTTCACTTCGATGTGCCATCACCGAAAGTGCATCCATCTTGTGGCCACCCACCAAGAAATCAATCCGCACCAAGTCCTCTGGTTTATAACCATTTAATTCGTAATTAAACGAAGCATACCCAGAAGTAGCTGACTTAAGTTGATCATAAAAATCGGTCAATAGATTTGCCATCGGCGCTTCAAAATCAATCACTGCTCGATCCTCAATGTAAGAAACATTCGTTTGATGTCCACGTTTTTCGTTAATCAAATTTAGGACATTACCAATCATTGATTTAGGCAGAATAATTTCACCCTTCACCCACGGCTCGCGAATCTCACGAATCTCACTCGCATCTGGTAAATCCGAAGCTGACTTTATTTCCACCACTTCGCCATTATTCATCACAACTTCATAGTTTGTCGATGGATTCGTCACAATTAAATCAAGTTTAAACTCTCGCTCCAAACGTTCCTTTATTATGTCCATATGAAGAAGACCCAAGAATCCGATTCTGAGACCAAAACCCAATACAGGTGAGTTTTCTGGTTCAAAGCGAAGAGCCGAATCCGAAAGCGATAACTTTTCTACCGCTTCTTTTAAGTCTTTGTATTGATCATTTGAAACAGGGAAAAACCCCGCATACACAAACGGTAACACGTTTTTATAACCCGGCAATGCTTCCCCTGCTGGGTTTCTTGATAAAGTCACAGTGTCACCGACTTTCGCCTCACTAGTGGTTTTTAGATTTGTTACAATATAGCCAATCTCACCTACTGATAATTTTTCCCGTGGGCTCATCTTGGGCGTTAGAACTCCTACCTCCAATGCTAAGCCCTTAGTCTCTGCTGCCATCATTTTAATTTCGGCATTCTTTGGGATTTCTCCATCAAAAATTCGCACATAAAGAACTACCCCACGGTAATCATCAAAATAACTATCGAAAATCAACGCCCGAGTGGACTCTTTTTCCAATGTTATTTCAGGGTATTCCGAAGGCTGCTGAGGATTAGCGCCCGAGCCCCGTAAAGACGGACGCGAGGAATGCGACCCCGAAACAGTTATGGGACAAGGGCCCACTAGCACGATTTTGTCTAAAATTTCATCGACACCACGACCGGTTTTGCCTGAAGCTTCAATAATATCGTCACGAGAACATCCAAGTAAATTCACAATCTGCGCAGCAACCCCCTCCACATCTGCAGCTGGTAAATCAATTTTGTTTATTACTGGAATGATTGTTAGATTTTGTTCCAAAGCCAAATATACATTTGCAAGCGTTTGTGCCTGAATTCCTTGCGTCGCGTCCACCACCAATACTGCCGATTCCACTGCTTGCAGACTTCTCGAAACTTCATACGAAAAATCAACGTGCCCAGGAGTATCTATTAGATTCAAAGTACATCCCTTCCATTTCATCGTTACAGGCGCCAGTTTAATTGTAATTCCCTTTTCACGCTCTAGCTCCATTGAATCCAGGAGCTGAGATTTCATCTCCCGTTTTGTTACAGTGCCAGTTAATTCCATCATCCGATCAGCAATCGTTGATTTACCATGATCAATATGTGCAATAATACAAAAATTTCGAATACTATCCATTTTTTACTTAAAGTAATTAATCCCCATTGCGTCCTTAACCTCCGCCAAAGTCGCATTTGCTACTTCATTAGCCTTTTTAGTGCCCTTACTTAATATATCCATTAGTTTATCAACATCGCCAGCTAGCGCCTCTCTACGTTCACGAATCGGTGTCAAAACATCATTGATTACGTCATTCAAGAATTGCTTAATCCTGCCATCGCCAATCCCACCAGCCGTATAAGCCTTCTTTAATTCATCCAAATTCTCAAATTCTGGATAAAATTTTACAAACGACTCATCATCACAAAACGCATCGAGATAAATAAACAAAACATTATTTTCTAATATCCCAGGTGCATTAATTTCGCGCGGAAATGTCACAATACTGTTAACTTTCTTTTTAATTGTTGCGGCATCGTCAGCGAGATAAATACAATTACCAATTGATTTACTCATTTTTTCGTTACCATCCGTACCAGGCAATCGTAAACTCGCCTTATTCTTTGGCAACACCGCTTCGCACTCTACCAACACATTCTTTTTATAAATTCTGTTAAATGCTCGCACAATTTCACGCGTTTGCTCAAGCATCGGTTCTTGATCTTCGCCTACTGGTATTAAATTAGCCTTAAACGCTGTGATATCTGCCGCCTGACTAATTGGATAATTAATAAAACCAATCGGCACTGATCTGCCAAAATCTTTTGTTGCAATTTCACTTTTTACGGTTGGGTTACGCACCACTCTAGAATATGGCACAAAATTCATATAATATGCGGTAAGTTCCGGTAAAGCCGTTACTCCAGACTGTACAAAGAATGTTACCCTTTCTGGATCCAAACCTACCGCCAAATAATCTAACAAAACTTCCGTCACGCTATTACGAATTTTTTCCGGGTTCTCTGCATTATCCGTTAAAGCTTGCGCATCAGCAATCATCACATAAAAGGCATCGTATCCACCTTCGTTTTGCATGCGTACTCGCTCTTTCAAACTACCCACATAATGGCCAATATGCAATCTCCCAGTTGGACGATCACCAGTTAATATGATGTTACCTTTCATTTCTCGACACCTTTCATTGTTAATGATAATTTACCATGATCAATAGCAATCAAGCGTACCTTTATTTTATCCCCCACGTGTAATACTTCATCTACACTCTTTAATCTCTTGTCGGAAATTTGAGAAATGTGCAACATGCCATCAATGCCAGGCATGATATTCACAAACGCCCCAAAATCCTTAATTGACACAACTGTACCGCTATAGACCTTACCAACTTCTGGTTCTTCAGTCAAAGACTTCACCCACTCCAAAGCCTTTGCGATTTTTTCTGGATCATTACCGGAAATCGTCACCAAGCCCGAGTCTTCAATATCCACCTCGGCGCCAGTTTCGGTAGTTATTTTATTAATCATCTCCCCGCCCTTACCAATTACGGCACCAATCTTGTCAGGATTAATCATTAGTTTTTCAATCTGTGGTGCATATTTACTAATTTCGGCACGTGGTTCTGGCAACACATCGGTTAAATGCTTTAAGATAAACATTCTCCCTTCGTAAGATTGTTTCAATGCCTTTTCCATAATCTCTACTGGCAAACCATGCACTTTCATATCCATCTGAAGAGCCGTAATACCTTCCGTCGTACCAGTTACCTTAAAATCCATATCTCCAGCAAAGTCTTCTGCATCCATCAAATCCGTCAAAACATATGCCTTATCAATATCCGCTATTTCAATCGGCTGACCTTTTGGGACATCCACCATTAATCCCATCGCCACACCAGAAACTGGACGCTTAATAGGGACGCCAGCATCCATTAATGCCAAGCAAGAAGAACAAGTTGCCGCCATTGAAGTTGAACCATTTTGCGACATGATTTCAGTCACACTACGAATCGCATACGGAAATTCTTCTTCACTTGGCAAAACTGGAATTAAAGCTCTTTCGGCCAAATAACCATGTCCAATCTCGCGACGCCCTGGAGAACCAATTCTGCCAGGCTCACCGACAGTATACGAAGGAGCATTATAATGATGCATATAACGTCTCTTGCCATCTGTTACTTCCATCGTATCTACATCTTGTGAATATGAAAGCGGCGCCAAAGTCACGATATTCATCGCCTGAGTCACGCCACGCGTAAAGAGTGATGAACCATGCGTACGCGGCAAAATCCCTACCTGAGAACTGAGCGGGCGCACTTCATCAAGCTTACGGCCATCTGGACGTACCCCTTCTTCTACAATACCTCTGCGCACTTCTTTGTGTACCGCTAGCTCAAACGCCTGATCATATACATCTCGCAAATTTTCATCATACCATGCTACCTTTTCGTTATCAGTCTCACCTTCGCCATGCTTCAAAGCCATCTCGTCATGCATAGCATACTTAATATCATCTAGAATATGTGCACGTTCCATCACGTTACCGCGTACCTTTGAACCGAATTTCCCATCCGTCCACTCAGCTACCTCATTCATCACGGCCTCATCTGGCAAAACTAATTCATATTCTTGTGCAGGTGCCGCCACTTGTGTGGCTAATTCTCTTTGCAAATCAAGCACAGGCTGCACATTATCCACCGCCCAATGCATTGCCTCAATTACAGTTTCTTCTGGCACCTCTTTCATGCCAGCTTCCACCATCATCACTTTCCCATCTTTACAGGCCACCACCAAATCCATTGGCGAAGTTTCACGCTCTTCCGGACTCAAGAATCCTTTAAATTCACCCCCAATCCGACCAATTCTAATTCCAGCAATCGGCCCGTCAAAAGGCACACCGGCATTCATTAATGCCGACGAAGCCGCAATCATCGCCACACAATCTGGCCTAAACGAAGGGTCCATTGAGAGCACAGTACATACTACTTGCACCTCCTGGCGATAGCCTTTAGGGAATAGCGGGCGAATCGGGCGATCAATCAAGCGCCCCACAAGCACCGCCTCATCAGCAGGTTTACCTTCACGTTTTATAAATCTAGAGCCACTAATCTTGCCCGCTGCATACCACTTTTCCTCATAATCAATTGAAAGCGGGAAAAAGTCCTGCACTACCGGCTTCGTACCCACAACTACCGATCCCAGTACCACGGTATCTCCGTAAGTTACCAAAACCGACGAAGTCGAACGAAATCCAACCCTGTTTACCTCTAGGGTCAGTTTTCGCCCCAACCATTCCGTAGATAGCTGTACGGTCTTTTTACCATTAGGGTTAATAATATCCATAAAAATGTTCCTTTCTTGGGAAAACTTCAGGTGTTTCATCTGAAACTATAACCTTTCTTGAGGACCATAAGCTCGGCCGAACGGCCTTGAGTGTGTCCGAAAGGAAGGTTATAGTTTCAGCCGTAGCATCTGCCGTCTTCCCAAATGTTAAATTACTATAATTATTATATCATAATACCCAAAAATATAGTAGTAAGTATTGACATAAGCGACATAGTGTGATATAATTATACAGCATATAGGAAACTCGTCCTAGGGAGGGATATGAGCAACATTAGCTGCGTCGGAATAAAGTTCGACCTTATCGAAGCCCACGATGGTTTCGGAAAGATGGTGATTCGAGGACTCAAGTTGCCCAAAGTGGGTCACTACTCGGCGTTAGCCGAAATCTGGTCATCCGTCAAGCGCCGAGTCTACGAGAAGTACGACGTCATGAGTGCTGGAGTTTTCCAGTACGATGGCGAGCTCATCTCGTGCCGGTTCTATCTCAGCGTGGCAGAATGCGAAGACTCTGCCACCGAAAAAATCGGCTCATTCAACGATACCTTCTACTTTAAAGTAGAAAAGGAAAAGCCAGACGACCCAGATACATACGATGGGCAAATGAAAATGTTTCAAGATGCCATCACAATGTGGATCAACGACGAAGAGTGGGGATACGTTCCGTATATTGAATACATCAATAGTACGGACAACCCCGATATTCAAGTCCTGAAGAATATGATGGACACCTTCGTCGCAAAGTCAGGTCTCGAAACTGATGCCGACCGAAAGGCTAAAGCCAAGCGCAAAGATAAAGACAAGCGCAAGGCAAAATAGCCCAACATCAAAAGAACCCGCCATGAGTTTTCGGCGGGTTCTTCTCATTCTATTAACTATTTCCTGAGACCAAGTTTCTTTACAGTTTTCTTATATAGCTCAAAATCGGTCTCTTCTAGATAGCGAAGTAAGCGTTTGCGCTTACCAACCATCTGCATTAAACCTCTTTTGGCCATAAAGTCATGTTTGTTATTCTTAACGTGCTCAGTAACTTCTTTAATGCGCTCCGTCAAGATTGAAACTTGAACTTCAGGAGAACCAACGTCTGCCTTATTGCGGGCAACCTTGGCAATAGCCTTGTCTTTATTCTCTTTTGTTATCATTGCCCCATTATATCATATCTGTTATAATTTAGCAATGGATGAAAATCAGATAATTCTCGTTGATAAACCTGCCGGCATTTCATCTTTTGGCGTAGTCGCCAAAGTTCGCGCTAACCTCCGCGAAACTTTTGGCCACAAAATCAAAGTTGGTCACACCGGCACTTTAGATCCTTTTGCTACTGGGCTACTCATTCTTTTAACCGGTAAAATGACCAAAAAATCTAATGAATTCTTGAAACTTGATAAAGTCTACGAAGCAGAACTAAAGCTTGGCTATGTTTCTTCAACTGGCGACCCGGAAGGCGATATTCAAGAGTATCCTTATCGGGGACTCCCGGAGGCAGCTGCCGAGGATGAGCGCCCGAGCCCCGTAAAGACGGGCGCGAGGGACGCGACCCCGATAAGGCATACTCTTGAATCCACCATCGGCTCGTTTATCGGCGAAATAGAACAAACTCCACCCAAGTTTTCTGCTATCAAAATTAATGGACAAAGAGCCTACAAACTAGCACGAAAGGGCACAGATTTCGAAATACCAAGTCGCAAAGTCAAAATTTACGATATCGAGATTCTCGACTATCACTATCCCGAACTCAAAATCCGCTGCCACGTCTCAAGCGGCACCTATATTCGCACCCTAGCCGAAGACATCGGCAAAAAACTTGGCACTGGCGCCTACCTTACCGCCCTTCGCCGCATCAAAATCGGCGATTACGACGTCAAAGACGCTAAAAAGATGTTATAATAAACTTATGTTAGTCTACGGCACTAAACTTCTAAACACAAGGGTGCTCAGCGTCCAAACCGGCAGCACAATCGGCAATGTTTCCAGGATTATAGTCAACCCAGACAACCTTCAAATCATTGCCCTCGAAATCTCTGGACCGTTAGTTAGCCCCGATGCCTATATTCTTGATATCGCATCAATTCGAGAATATTCCGCCTATGGTATAGTTATTGATTCAATCGACGAGCTTGTCGCATCCGATGATATCATCAAAATTTCCGAAATTCTTGCTCTTAATTTTAATCTCGTCAATCTCAAAGTCGAAACCAAAAAAGGTTCTAAACTCGGCCGCATCATAGATTACACCTTCACCTCTGAAGATTTCATGATCCAGCAACTCATCGTCAAACGTCCCGTTATTAAGAGTCTACTAGACCCCGAACTCACCATTTCGCGCAAAGAAATAGTTGAGATCAACGATTACAAAGTCATCATTGAAGACGAGATCAAAACCATTAAAGAAAAATCCGCCAAAGAAGAGTTTGTCCCTAACTTCGTTAATCCATTTCGCGAACAAGGTTTTGCACCTGTTGATACGAAAAACCCTGACGCACAAGATAATTAATCAACTTTTCATCATCATATTTTGCTCTTTTTTTAGCAATAATCTTTAAAATTTCTTCGTCATCACTTCTCTTGTCTAATACTCTATCTATAATATCTTCCGCAACGCCTTTTTTTAGCAACTCCATTTTTAATCGCTTTTTTGAAATACCCTTTTTAACAAATCTGTTTTCAACGTAATATTCTGCAAATTTACAATCATCAACATAACCTCGCTCCGCCAGTCGCTTAATTATTAAATCATTAAAATCATGTTTTTCTCTAGTTGCGGCATCCTTTTTCTTGCGTTCAATACGTTTTTGCATTTTTTCAGCATTCAAATCTTCCCCTTTAGCTATCAAATCGGCAATCTCGCGATTCTTCTCCCACTCCTTTTTGCGCTCCATCGCTTCATTCTTCTTTTCACGTTGCCTCAAATAATCTTCCAATTCTCTTTTTGACCGTGGCCGCATCAACACCCATTCCAGGGCCCTCTGATAAGCCTTGCCAAATTCAGATGCCTTTTTAAACTCAGCTAGCTGCTCTACGGTAACAAGATTTCCGACTCTAATTTTTAAATCTACTACTTGTGCCACATCCAAAGAAAAAGAATACTTCCCATTTACAAAAACATTAACTCGGTTTTCGTTTTTGACCGCTTGCTTAATATCTGTAATTCGAAGCTCACTCTTGGCCTCTTGGCAAGAATCACCTTCTAATAAATTCTCATCACTTAGATTATATATTTTCATATTTTTGCAAAATCTTATCATTCCATTCTTTTAAATAATAAAAGAATACTTTATCCTCCACCAGGGTCCATTTGAAATTATTCATAAAACCTTCAATCTCTGAGTATTTTAGCCATTTTACTTCTTCTACTTCTTGGTCATCAAATATAAAACTATCTTCCTTCCCAGTCCAATCATAAAAGAACAAATCCACAAAAACCTTCCATCTTAAATAGATTGCAGCCAATTCTAACTTATCAGCATCAAGCTCAGCCCCGATTTCTTCTTTCGTCTCTCTGATTATCGCGTTAATTCTGGATTCATTCAGATTAACATGCCCACCCGCCGAAACATCCCATTTACCTGGATTTGCTTTCAATAATTTTGAACGTCGCTGAAAAAGAAACTCCACTTCACCATCATTATAACGATAAAGCATCACTGCCGCACCATTAAACCGCCTAACTTTATCTTCATCCAAAGTTACTGGCTCTATTCCGCCAATTCTTTCGCCATTATAATCACACTCCTGCCAAACTTCGCCTGGATGTTCCATTTTTTATTCTTCAGCTTTTGCTTTTTCGCGAACTTTTTTCTCAATTTCAGCCATCAATTCTGGCTTCTCACGGAATAGTTTCTTTACTGCCTCACGCCCTTGACCAAGCGTTTCGCCATTATATTTAATAAATGCGCCTGCTTTTTCCAAAATTCCATATTGCACACCAAGATCAAGCACGTCACCAGACTTAGAAATTCCCTCATTATACATAATATCAAATTCAGCCGTGCGGAAAGGCGCCGCAATCTTGTTTTTAACAACTTTCACCTTAGTGCGATTACCAGAAATATTATCGCCCTCTTTGATCTGACCAATCCGCCTGATATCCACACGCACCGAAGCATAGAATTTCAACGCATTGCCACCAGTCGTAGTTTCTGGATTACCAAACATTACACCAATCTTCATTCTTATCTGATTAATAAAGATTACGGTAGCGCGCGATTTCGAAATAATACCTGTAAGCTTACGCATTGCCTGAGACATCAGTCTAGCCTGCAGCCCCATTTGCGAATCGCCCATATCTCCGTCTATCTCAGCTTGCGGCACCAATGCTGCCACAGAGTCCACCACAATCAAATCCACTGCATTTGAACGCACCAAAGTCTCACAGATTTCTAATGCCTGCTCGCCGTTATCTGGCTGCGAGATCAACAAATTCTCTGTATTTACGCCAATTTTTTTTGCGTAGGCCGGATCCAAAGCATGCTCAGCATCAATAAAAGCCGCCTGTCCACCTTGCTTTTGAATCTCTGCAATCGCATGCAAAGCCAGCGTAGTCTTACCAGAAGATTCTGGCCCATAAATCTCAATTATTCTCCCTTTAGGATAACCACCACCTAATGCTAAATCCAAGGATAAAGACCCCGAAGACAACAGTTCAACATCCATTTTTGGCGTGTCGCCCAATTTCATAATCGAGCCCTCGCCAAATTGCTTAGTAATTTGGGCCATTGCTAGTTTTAATGCTTCACTTTTTCCGTCCGAAGCCTGTTTATCGTTTTTCTTTTCTGCCACCGCATCCTTTTTTGCCATAGTCGTATTACCTTTCTTTGCTTATTATATAATATGTCGTAAAATAGAAATAGAGTTGATTTTTACACTTGTGTATGGTAGAATCAATTTAGGTTTTGTTAATTTCCCTTCTTACGAGGGAAATTTTCAGTTTAATCGTCACTTTTATAGTTTCGACTTCAACCTCCAAAGCCCTCCTTTCTCCTGCCATGTTTATTTAAACATCACCAACCCTATTTCTGCGCCTCTGTATAACATGCTCCTATATTTTTTACAACCCCCTCATCTCGCTTATGCTTAAAAATAAGTCAAAGACATCAATATAACCCTCCCAAAATCATAAATTTAGCCAACCCAAGCCCCAAAAGCATTATTCGAGCCTTATGGTATAATTAGAGGTATGAAAGTCAATGAAAACATTTTGATATCAAGTCTAACCACCATGCGCCTCGGCGGCCCCGCCCGTTATGTCCTAGAAGTAGAAACACCAGAAGACGTTGCCGACGCCTATGGTTTTGCCGAACAATACCATCTTCCTACCTTTGTACTCGGCTACGGCGCCAATACCCTTGGCCACGACGAAGGCTTTAATGGCGTCATTATTATCAACCGCATGAAAGGTATTTTTATTGAATCGGAGACGGGTGCCCGAAATATCTCTTTTGAGGACCATAAGCCCGGCCGAACGGCCTTGAGTGTGTCCGAAAAAGAGATATTCAGGCAGGACCCGTCTCCAATTCAGCTCAAAATCATGGGCGGCGAATACTGGGATGACGTCGTCGAATATGCCTGCCAAAAAGGTCTCACCGGCATCGAAGCCCTCAGCAAAATCCCCGGCCTAGCTGGTGCTGCTCCAGTCCAAAACATCGGCGCTTATGGTCAAGAAGTCGCTGACACTTTAGTAGAAATCGAGGTTTATGACACCGCCGACAAAACCTACAAAACCATTCCAAAATCCGAACTGAATTTTTCATATCGCAAAAGCATTTTAAACACCACTAGCAAAGGTCGTTACTTTGTTATCTCCATCACACTAGAGCTTAAGCCAGGCCAGATGTCGCGCCCATATTATAATTCCATCGAACAATACATCGCCGCCAATAACGTCACCGATTTTAGCCCTCAAAGCATCCGTAACATAGTTAGTACCATCCGCGCCAACAAGCTTCCCGATCCACTTGACCAAGCCAGCGCTGGCTCTTTCTTTAAAAACATCTATCTGGACGAAGCCGCCGCCGATGCAGCCGAAGCTAAAGGTTATCCAGTTTATCGCGGCAAAGATGGCAACAAAATCAATTCCGGTTGGCTTATCGAACAGGCTGGCCTCAAGGGTAAACTTTTGCACGGTATCCGCGTCAGCGACAAAGCCGCACTTATCCTGATTAACGAATCAGCCAAAAGTTACAACGATCTCGCCAAAGCACGCGCCGAAATCACCGCCAAAGTTTATGATAAATTCGGTTTTTGGCTCGAACAAGAACCCGTGGAGCTACAATGAAAATCCTCGACGGTCGCGAGCTAGCTGGCTTTGTCAAAGAACGTCAGGCGCATCAAGTCGCCGCATTGTCTAAAAAACCCAAGCTCGTTATTCTGCGTGATAGTAACAATCCTGTTATCATGAAATACGTTAATCTTAAAATCAAATATGGCGAAGATATCGGCGTAATAGTAGAAGATATTTTCGTAAGTAATTCTTCGAGGAAATCCGAAACTTGGCAAAGCGAGGAGGGGAGCGTTCGCCCTGTGGCGACGAGCACAAGCGACGCACTCCGAGAAGAAATAATTCGCGCAAACAATAACCCTTCTATAAATGGTATCATCATCCAACTACCAATTACCGAAAAAGAAAAAACCGACGAACTCTGCAACCTAATCGCACCGGAAAAAGATGTCGACGGGCTCGGCGAGCACGCCAAATTCGATTCTGCTACCGCCACCGCTATCAACTGGCTTCTAGCCGGCTATGATATTAATCTCAAAGATAAGAAAATCGCTATTGTCGGGCGCGGCAAACTAGTTGGCGCTCCGCTTTATAAAATGTTTACCAATTCAAATTACGATGTCGAGTTATTTCACAAAGGCTCCGATTTGACAAAACTTAAGCACTATGATATAATCATCACAGCCACTGGCGTTCCAGGGTTAATTTCTAATGATTTCATTAGCCCCGGCGCCGTAATCGTCGATGCTGGCACCGCCAGCGAAAACGGCCGTCTAAAAGGCGACGTCGCAGACGACGTCCGCACCCGCACCGATCTCACCGCCATCACCCCCACCACCGGCGGCGTCGGCCCCCTCACCATTGCCGCGTTGTTCGAACATGTAATCTAATTACGTGGAGGAAGGTCAATATTTCTTTCCAGAAGACGGCAACGGCCTGCCATTCGCATTATATAGAGTTGGGCCAGAACCACCACCATGGGCAACGCCACCAAGAGATTTTATAGTCTGCGGATTCATCTGACTCATTAACTCAGGGCTACTTTTAACCCGTTCAAACGCTTTTAATAGACTTTGTTTAATATATTCATTACCATTGTCCACTATCGCTTCCACAGTGGATGGATCCAATCCAACCAATTGTTTACCATCGATGCTAATCCTAGCACCACTTTCAGCAACCTTGGTTCCGAGCATTTCATTTATCACACTTACTTCCTTCATGCTAGAAGCATTTACCCCTGCCGTAACTAGCATATCTATTGTCGCAGAAGAACCTGCAGAATCCTTAATAAATTTAAGCGTATCATCATTCGCTCCAACCAAAGCATTTTTACCAATTCTATCAAGAGCGCCTTGCAATGAAACATCCCCACCTCCGGACACAAATTCCCCCAAACTCTTTCTCGATGGCAGCGTACCATTAGAGTCAAGAGGTTTACTCATTTGTTTGCCAAACTGTTGTAAAACTATGTCATTGCTCGTCGCTAGCTGTCCTAACACTTTGGCATCGTTACCAATATCCGCCGTCAATTTCAAATGCTTTAACTCATCCAATAATTCACGATTCATCCCCCTATTATTTGCCGACATAATTGCAGCCTGTAGCCTTATTCTATTAGTGTCGTTCTTGTCATTTTTATAAGCTTCTGTAGCACCTTTCAGCTCATCATTCAACTGGCTATGCGTCATATCGTCGTTTCGCTCGGTATAACTCTTGAGCTCTTGTGCATCTTTTGCAGCTGCTGCACGCCTTTCAGCTTCATCTTGCGTCACAACATAAGCTCCAAGTCCACGTTGCGCGTCAGCCATACGCCCAGCACTCACCGTCTGCTGCGCATCGAACAAGCGTCTTTTCTGACTTTCAGACATTTCGTCCTTCTTCAATTTACCTAGTTTTTTAATAGTATTCTGAGCTCGCTGAACATTCATTTTTTCTAGTGCTGCCTTCGAAGCATCCTGATACGCACCAGTGTGACGAATCGCATCCATTCCATCTTTTGCCCCAGTTTTTACCTTATCTCCAAGTGACATCAACGCATTACCAGCCGTACCTAGCATCCCAATCGTACTCTTCAGCAAAGATGGCAACATGAAAAACGGTAAATACGGGGCTATCATAGCTATTACACCCATCCATATTTGTTTATCCCCATCAGTCATTACGAAACCTCTCACCAAATAACTAATGCCAATCACGGCGCCACATAGTGGATACATAATAAGAGCTGCCTTGAACAGACCCCACCACTTTTTAAAAACACCTTGAGTATTTGGTAGTATAAACAGAGTAAACGCAATAGGAGACAAAGCAATGCACCCTACAATAATGATAAACCTACCACTCAACATCATAAAGAATATCGCAAGACCTATAATAACTGGAATTAATGCAAGAAGTACAACCAGAACGATAATTGGCGCCTCTACGGCTCCTGCTCCTATTATGAAAGGAATAATAGTAGTTATGGACGAGCTCGCTGCACCACCAATCCCAACGACACTTAATAAAGACGTAACTAAAATTGCTATATAGTCAGTAGTACCCTGTGCCTCTATGTTTTGCCCAATTGAACCAAATAGGTTCCTGAGCCCTACGCCCATCAAGTTTGAAAAGTCTACAGCAACATCACAAATAACAAAACTAAGATTAATCAAAATCGCCATCACAATAAATCTTGGCAGCATCTTCTTAATGCCATAATTGTTGATTCCGAAGCCCGATAACTGGGACACAATAATAACAAGCAATAAAATAATCATTATTATATTGGCTATACCCCGCATTACTTCCCAAATCTTATAAGTAGAGCTGTTGCCATCATAGTATTGAGTATCCACACGTAGCCAATCATCAATGACGTTGTCTAAAAACGTAGCAGCATATGTTGAATTTGATAAAGCCGAGCACAGAAACCATCCCTGCCCATTCAAATCCGCAGCCAGACAACTATCTTCACTTGTCGCCTCGCTAGTATTTACATCTGCAGCAGTGATATCATCATATTCAGTTGGCAATTGATTAATTGCATCAATCAAACCGTTTAAGTCCAAACTACCAGACACGAAAAACCCATTATCATTTATCCCGTTTACCTTTTTATTTCTATTACTGTTATTACTAACATCGTTCGATGAATAATAACACTTCTTCATTGTCCCGCCGTCCAACCAATTAATAGCCACCATACTACCCAAAGCCCCATCATCGCCCAAAGTGCAATCAGGGGCTTTCATACCATAAAACTGAGTATAATAATTCTGGTATAGTTGTCTTTTTCCCGGATCATCATTTTTAATTTTAAATCCCGAAGCGTCAGATATCGATCCTGCGGACAACGTTCTCACGGCAACCATCCCAGCGCTATTACGCGCCCCAAACGCAACGGAATAGTTATTAAGGCTGTTTTGTTCTGCCGAACTACTCGAAGCCCTATTAAATTCATATTCAACTGAACCAGCACCATAATTCTTCACGCAAACGTTACCGCCTCCGCAAGACTCCTCTATTAGATTCATCATTATGCTAGCCTTATTACTTCCAGAGGTAAACTCACTACCATTAATACAACTTTCGCCAAAAGCAAAAGGTTTAAAACACACTTGTTCCGTTTGACCATCTCCTTTTATATAAAAGTCCATTTCACCATCTCCACTATTATCAACCCTCACCGTATTATCATTATTTATACACACATTATTTGTCTTGCCGTCCCAAACCGTATTATTTCCATATGCTCCACTAATTATACTGGTAGCCGTATAAGACAAATTGTAACAGGAAGCAGTTTTTTCCTCCTTAACGGTATAACCCATTCCTTCCATAAATTTTATAACATCATCAGTGCTACTACTATCTGGAAGTCCAATGCCAGTCGCAGAAAAAACCGAATTAATACTGGACCCATTGCCAACCACAAAATCCCGACATGAATAGGTCGCCTCTTCACTGGTAGTATATTTTCCATTTTTCATTTTCGACACTAAAACAGCGTTCCCACTTGAATTTAGCAGAAAATCCCCTTTTTGGTCATAGACCGCCCCCAAGCTATCAATTCTTTGCCTAAATGCACCTTGCCAATAACACTGATAAACATTTTGAAGAATCATTTTTTTCTCAACCGACGCCGGAACGTCTACAGTTCCGACCGCCATTACTGGATAGCTAGCGAATAACGAACCAAATACCAAAAAACCCAATACTCCAAATAAATAAACAAATCTTTTTATTCCTTTTATCATATTATATCCTTCGTTTGGTTATAAATAAGCTCTTTCTGCCTAAAAATTCCCGTAAGCACATCTTCCTTATACAACATTAATGCGTTTTGTCTTTTTTGGTTTAAAGAGAAAATACGCTCTATCAGACTAGTATTAGTGGCGTCAATATTATTACTTATCACACATTGATTAATAACCCTATTGTCACTTATGCATCCATCATCATTATACTGCGATATTAATTCATACTCGCTTCGCGAAAGTTCGGTGACTACACTATAAAAATCAACACCATTCACCGAACCCAAATTCTCGTAAGGAGCATACGTTTTTCCAATTAACTCATTTACATTTTCCTCTCCACCAGAAATATACGCATCAATAATGCTTGATTCATTTAAAAATGCGCCGCTATGATAGTTAAAAACAATGGAAAATTCTTTCCCGTACTCTTCTAAATAAAGTAGCTCATAGTCCTCATCATCTCCCGATTCAAGCTCATTGTACCTGAGTTTATAATAGTCATCAAAATACCCTCGCAAATTACTTAAATAACTTGCGTTCTCTTGTTGTTTTTCTTCATCATAAAAGTATAAATCAAAATAGGAATCATTCTCGCCATCATATTCCATTTCGATATCGTCAGTTTTATCCTCCCCATATAAATAATAATTCGCATAGCGATTAAAGGCTTCTTTCGTATTTTTAATATTACCTCCACCTCCACCACCAATCGTCCTCGTAATAGCCAACACCAATACTACCACGGCAAACAAAACCGCAAACGCCACGATAACAATCGTGCTTAATTTCGGTTTCTTTTTTTCTGCTCCAGCCAGCACAATATCATCGCCTGCACCAGAAGACATCGGTTGCATCATATTCTGGTTAGGCAAAGTGTTATTCATCATCGGGCTTGTCATTTGTCCCGACATCTGGTTCATCGCCGTCCCACCGACTACTGGACCCATCGGTCTATGAGTAATCGGATTAATCCGTTGGGCAGGCTGCATCGGTGACACAGACTGCACCGGCATCACGGGTTGTTCGGAAACCACAGGTTGTTCGAGAGCCGATGGCAATTGCCCAGGCATCACAGGTTGCACTGGGGCTACAGACTGCACAGGAGTTATCGGTTGTTCAGAAACCACAGGCCCTGCTGGAGTCATCGGCTGCATAGCGCCGTTCGGATTCATTCCACCCGAACCATCACCACTGTTAGAATTATTGTATGACGGATCCATATAACAATTATTATATCATAAGCATTTTCAAAAAATCAATGCAAAAATGTCATCATAATTCACCAAGAATCAATACAAAACCATCAACAAAATATACTAAATCAAGAACCTTGCACAAAAATGGACTAGGCCAAAGACCTAGTCCATTTTCTTAAGTTCCCACTCTCAATGAAGCGGTCACTTTATAACAATTTTTTACGGCTAGAAATGAAGTAGCCAAGTGTAGTTACTACGCTACCAGCACCAATAGCACCCGTCACAATTGTTTCAGGACCAGTACTTACGATTGTTGTTGGCGTACTACCTGGGTTGTCAGGAGTTGGTGTAGGCGTTGGCGTAGGAGTTGGAGTTGGAGTTGGGGTAGGAGTTGGTTTCTCCTTACAAGTCTCGTCATCCTTATTCACAAACACCGAAGCGTCGTCCTTATATACTTCACCCTTGACTGTGGCGCTTGCCCAGTTAACTAACTGGTTGTCACCACAAGCCATGGTTTTGTCAACCACCTTACCAGTGAAACGAACATAGGCATTACCCTTAGCATTATAAGTGCCAATGTTAATGCCAGTCGTAGTCACGGTATTGTCTTTTAGAAGCACGCCACTTTGATAATTCGAATTATAAAGATAAGTCGAATCAGTCACGTACTCAACGTTGGTAGGAAGAACATCACGAATCATCACGTCCTTAACTTGCTCAGAGAGTAAGTTGACGTACTCAATTTGATATTCAACTTCGTCACCAACTTTAGCTTCCACAGATTCGCTCCAGGTCTTTGTACCCTTGATACGAACTTGTTTAGAAACCTTAGCGGCTACCGAGCTATGAACCTTAACGTCAATGGTTACTACGCCAGAATATTGATAACAACCAGGAATCTCGCCATTCATTGAAGTGTAACCCAAGGTTGCACCAGAGGTAATTACTTCGTTAGGAAGAGCAAAAGTACCGTTGTTGTTATTAAACTTAGCAGAACCTTCAACATATTCAAGGTAGACATTCTCGCTAGCATTCAAAGTTACTTCGTCCCAATAACGATTAGGAGTGGCATTCGAAGAATCGATATAACCAACAATCGTTTGAGATTTAGCAACCGTTGTTGGAATCGAGAAAGTAGCTTTTACGCCCTTTGCAATCGCTTCCTCGCCCTTAGGGCTGTTGTTGTGAACAAACAAACGAATCGTATAAGTTTCGCCGTCTTTTACATTAATCGTGTTGGCATTCCAGGTCTCGACGTTTGCACCCGCTACCTTTGCGCCCACGAAATTCTTTTCATCCCCGATTTTACCGTTAGAAATCGAGTTAAACGTAATGGTGTCACCAAGTTCACCATTATTAATCTGATCAAGCGTATAGCTAGGACGACCATTATTAGAGTCACCCCAAGCATACACCATCACAGGAGCAAGCGTACCCGCAAGCATCACAGCTGCAGCAGAAACGCTCAAAATAGACTTATAAATCTTATTCATATTAATCCTTTCTAATTAATAATTCTGACAGGTGGTTGCTAGCCGAATTGTTAATTTTCGTCTAAACAACCAAATCATCTCAAATTTCAATTCATGGGGTGAAGCCCGGTAGCCCTTATAGAGCTACCGGACTCTTTCAAAAGGTGCGTGGCCGTCCCGGCCATTGGGCCTCACCCTTTTTGAGCCTTGCGGCTCGGGGCCCGAAGGCCCAGCTATCCACGTCAGTCCGCAGGGCCTCCCCAGGCTTCCCCCGGACTGTCGGATATATTCTCACCCGTGTTCGCATCCGTTGCCGGAGGCGTCACGGGTGTGGGAGTATTAATGGGAGCCGAAGTTGACGTCCCAATATCACCGTTGTTATCAACGGTGGCACCACCCGAAGGGGTGCTGGGAGTGCTCGGATCCGAACCAGTCTTCTGGGACTGGTTCGTGTCGGCAAGCTCGTCCACCGTATCCCGATAATCGGGGTACGTAGTGTGGTTTGAGTTTGTCGGCTGATCCGCCGTCGAGGTCGTAGCACCGGGGCCATTATTGGTGCTAGGCCCCGGACCCGGATCGTCGTTCGGCTCCGTGTTCTCCTTCGGGGCCAAGCTCGGATCCTTATTGTAGCGAGGATCCGGCGTCGGCTCCGGTGTAGGAGTCGGAGTGGGCGTCGGAGTCGGGGTCGGCTCCGGCGTAGGTGTCGGCGTGGGGGTCGGCTCGGGTTCCGGCGTTTCGCCATAGAACTCCGGACGCTTGTCATGGATATTGAATCCAATGACAAAGAGCCCGTCAGTCTTCTGGCTTACACCATCGGTACCAGCGTCATTGTCAGCACCCTCATTCTTACCCACATACGCGAGGACAAGCGCGTCCTTCGTGTACTGGTAAGAAGCGGGCACTCCCGCACGGTCGTTATTCGCGGCCGCAGTGTTTAGACACCAGTTCTCAACCGTCGGTCGAGCCTGGATGCCTTGAATGACAAGTCGCTCCAGCCACGTGCAGAGCGTCGCCGCATAGCAGCGATACTCCATGCTCACGTAGAAGGACTCGCCTTCCTTGTCGAGCCAGTACGAAACTCCGTACTGGTCGTTTAGGGCGCTCATCTCCTCCATCCAAGGGTTGAAACTTCCGATGGCCTGGCCACCGATAGTCTTATCCTTGATGGCGTTGACAACCGTCACGCCGTAGACGGGATTCCGCAGAATCTCCGCCTCAAGCTCGGCGAACCTTTCGGCATCTCCCGACGCGTCAAACCCAAAGGTCAGCGCGTCAGAAAAGCCAGTCTGTTCCGTGCGAGCTCGGTCGCAAGGCGACAAGCTCGAATCCAGGAGCCGCCAGTCAACATTAGAATACTTGTCGACAGTCAAACGCTCCAGCTCCTGAGGCGTCACCTTGTCTACCGTCAGAGTCTCGATTGCCTCGAGCTCCTCCTCGGTAGGCTCTTCCACCTGCTGCTGAGCCGCCGGCTGTGATGCTAGGGCCGAAACCCAAGCAAAGCCGTTCGTGAAACCAGACCAGATAGCCAGAGCCAGCGCCAGGAGTGTAGCCACAAAAGCCACGCGTCCACGAGTGCGCCACCCGTTATAGACGTGCCCTTTTCTTCTATTCACAGATGCGTGAAAATAGAAGAAATCACAGAGCATACGCCCAATAGCACAGATTGCCATCAGGACGGGCACGACAGTTATCGTGGTCACTAGTGCAGCATTATCAATAAACGCCGCCAAGTTCCACGCTGTCGCAAACAGCATGGGAGTCAGTACTGCAACCAGCATCAGGAACAGCACTAGCTCCAAAATTTCGGAACCTTCTTCTTGCCACCATATGACAGTCAACACATATAGCGCGACCATCATGATGGCAAACACTACCGCCAACCACAGACTCTCCGTGGGCGTAAAGTAGTGAACGAACCCGACCGTCACTGCCATACAGGCAGCTACAATCCAGTCGGGGTATTGCCACACCCCGTCCTCCTTGGTGGACAACACAAACTGCCCCTCAACCAATACGTCGTCCCTCTTGTGTGAGAGGGAGTGACTCGCGGCAATCGCAAGTGCGAACACCGCCAGTCCATAAATGATGCTCATCATCATAGAGCATCACACTCCTTTCTTCTTTTCCCTGGGGAGGGGAAATTAGTGGATAGCTTCAGATTTCTTTTGAAATCTGAGATGATTTGGTTGTTAATGGTCTTCTCGTTTTGAGAGCACACCAAAACCTAGACTGCTTACATTCTATCACACTTTAGCTTTTTTGTCAATAGATATACCACCTCTTTGCAATAATAGCCAATATATGCTTATGTTTAATAAACCATTGAAAGAGCCCGACCATAAATGGTCGGGCTCCTCCAAAGTGCTCGTAGGTGGAGGGTGCTTTCTGCACCCTCCATAAAGCGAATACTACTCGCTAACGTCACCGCCCTCCACCTTGATGGTGACAATAACGCTTGTCGGACTTGCCGACGGCTCCGGCGCAGGACGCTGCTCGAGCGTCTCGACGCGCGCCGAGAGCTCGCCGAAGCGGTCCTCGTGCTCGTTGAGACGGCGGCCGTACTCGTCGAGACGCTCCTCGTGAGCGTCGAGACGAGCAAAGGTATCGTCGAGCGCATCGACGACGCCGTCGACCCAGCTGCGCCCCTTGGCGCACAGCTGCTCGAAGCGCGAAGGCGGAGTATCAACCCTCTTGGTTCCCTTCTTGGGCGTCCCCTTCTTGGGTGACACCTTAGGCGCCTCAACCGCCGGCTCCGGAGTCAGGGGCAAAGCGGTCTGCTCCGACTCACCATCAGCTTTCCAACAGTTAGTGTACTCACGCTTGGCCATGGCAGTTTCCTTTCTCTGGCCACCTATCAACTTAGGCATACACCCAAGTTGATCCTACGTATAGCTATGAGTATAGCACAAACAACAAAAAATGTCAATAGTTATAACATAATTATCTAAAAAGTATGCGGATAAGGAGATGTTCTTCTCCTTGCTCCACTCCAAAAAAACAAAAAAATAAGAGCAAGCTCTCATTTTTTTCGTTCTTATGGTGCGGGTAGAGAGAATCGATTGGAACAAACGATTCTCGCTTTTTGAGATTTTTATGAAATAAAAATGGTGCGGGTAGAGAGAATCGAACTCTCATCTCAAGTTTGGAAAACTTGCATACTAACCACTGTACTATACCCGCATCGCTGTATGGAGTGGGATATCGGAATCGAACCGTTTGCCCCTTGGGACGCATCGGTTCCCAGCTATTCACGCGCAACTGGAACCGCTGCATGGGGTGGGATATCGGGATCGAACCGACGACCTTCTGGACCACAATCAGACGCTCTAACCATCTGAGCTAATCCCACCATGCCTTTATTATATCATATTATTTAGGTAGCAACAAGAATGCCACCGTACCAGCCGCTGCCCCTAAAATAATCGTCAAAATAATAGTTACTATCATACTCACGTGTGCATCTTTTTCTGGTTTAGCAATAATCGTAACGGGGCCCTTCGGCACCTCCTGTGGCACAGCCACTTCTTTTCGAAAACCATGCCCCGACAACGGGCGCTTTACGACTTTGTCCTGATTGATGAATGGCGATTTTACCACCTTAGGAGCCTCTTTCTTTTTCGCAACTTTTTCCACAGGCTTTTCCACAGGTTTTATTGCCCTAATCCCAGAATTCACTGGTCGTGCAACCCTTTCGTCTTCTACCGCTGGCCTCTTAACTGCACTGCTATTAATATGTCTAGGGGTTAACTCTTCCACCACGCCCAATCTTGCCGCCTGCATCGTTCGCGCATCAAAATCAACTCTTTCAGAAATAACCTCGTTAGTACGAACTACACGATGCGTTACGCCCGTTTCTCTCCGTGCTACCGTTTCTTTCCTGCGGCTAGGTACTGGTTTATTTGACCTAGCAGGCACAAAATCCATATATCTTCTATTCATGCTTGCACTCTTTTTGCTTTTCTAATTATATCAACAAAATCGCGCAAAATCAAACTTATCTTTCCACCAAACATAAGCCCACCATAATGCATTATTCTTTACAAAATCCCCAGTATTCCCCTTAGTGCAAACGCCGTATCTTCGTGGTTTCTCACGGTAATCGTCTCAATTCCCATTTCTACTACCGGGTAATCATTGCCACCGGGCTGTGTCATATCGCCAAAATATAACACATCGGATTTCTCCACCTTCAACTCTTCCAGCAACTTAGTCATGCCAAACGACTTATTCATACCTGGTGTAACCGCATTAATTGATGTAGTACCCGCCACCTCAAATTCAAATTCAGGCGCCAGTTCTTTACAACGTGCCGCAATCTTATCACGTTTCTGATGATCTGGGTCCCAAGCATATTTAGCCTCAGTACTTGCCTTCTGGCCTAAAGCCGAAAAAGTTACCTGTGACATCCGATTCTCAATAATCTCATCCCCCGGTTGCAATTTATCTTCTTCCCAAAAACCTAACTCGCGTGCTGATTGCTCGATTGCGTTTGTAATTTTTTCAACTTGCTCATCCGTCAGTGGATAATTGTAAACTTGCTTCCATTCCCCATTCTCAAAACGATAATATTGCGTACCCTGCGCCACAAACAAGTGCAAATGCGACAGCTGCTCAGGTGTCGGATTTGGCAAACGATCCACAATTTGAATCATGAACTGGTCAAACTTCTGCCCAGAAATCGGACAAATCTCAAAATGATTAAGACACTCCAATAGCAAATTGGCAATGTCGTCAGTAATAGGAGTTTTAGCGACGTTAAGAGTTTGATCAACGTCAAATGATAGTACTTTCTTCATATGTTGATTATAACACATGTGCTATAATAATCTTATGAACATTCTGATAGTGGGCAATGTCTTGAAAGACATTTATCTGAATCTTGACAGCAGAACCGAACAATTCGAAACCGACAAATCCGGCATCTCATGGCTAGATATTAGTTTTAATGCCAGCGAACATCATTTTTACAATCGCAATAGCAGCCTCGGTGGCGCTGCTGTCTCTCTAGAAGTACTTCAAAAAATGAATCTCGAAGCAGCCATCTCAAACCATCATCTTTCATTTTCAGATGACAATAATTCCGAAGAGCCAGAAGCCCCCGCCGAAACCTATCGCTATATCCTTATCGGCAACGATGGTATTAGTTATTTATCCCCTAGCAAATTCAAAACTACCAGTTTTACCCCTCCCAACATCACCTACGATTATCTATTTATTGACCGTTCCGCTGAGCTTAATGCCAAAACCGCCCAAAAGATCCAAACATATCTAGATTCTTCACCCACCACTAAGCCAATAGTCTACTATAAATCGTTTGCAAATCCTCATTTAAACGCTCTCATCAAACGCGCTAAATTAATCTTTGTCGAACATTCTGACTCTATTTCGGCAAAATCGTACGCGCCTGAATTATCACAAATCAATCCCAATAAAGTCGTTCATTTATCCGAAACTAAGCTTTCTTACCTTGATAAATCCGAACAACTATCTATTAATCGCGTGGATATGATGACCCACCTGTCTGCTTATTCTATAGCCGCAGCAACCATTCTAGGCAGCCTCATTCTAGGATTCTCGGCTGAAAAGTGCCTTAAATTGGCACGCGCTAATGTTGAAAATTCCAAACTAGATTCATCCTTGCCACTCACCGAATTGGAAGAAATTGCTAGTCACGCCGACCTCTCCAATAATCTCGAACTCATTGCTGCTAGCTTAATACTCAAAGGCAAAGATATACTCGAAATAGGTGCCTCCGACGATTTATTGGCAAAAGATTACGCAAAGCTCGCCAATGGTATTGCTGTTTCAGACGAAGCAGCCGATAAAATCACCGTCAATGGCCGAAGCGTCGTCGAATACTTGACCGCCCAACGCATCATTCCAGGCATCAAAATTAACCAAAAGCTCACCCCTCAAGGCGTCACTAATCTGTCTGCCGCACTTCAAAAGTATTATAGCGAAGGATATCGTTTTGCAAAAATCAGCATGCCATTCACTCCAAATACACTCGAAGACGACATTTTCTTATTGGCCAAATACGCTCAAGCTTGCCAAACCGCTAACCTTGTGCCAGTTATAGAATTAGCAATAGACGGGCAAAACCCTCAACGCACCCTTAGCGACTTATCTGCTAAATTAGCAGAATTCGAAATCGATCTTTATGCTGTAATTTTTGAAACTATTCTTTAGCTTCCTCAGCAGGGGCTCCTGCTTCACTCGCAGGAGCTTCTTCTTCGACTGGTTCAACCTGCGACTCCGCTTCACGCTTCTCAGCTTCTGCCGCCGGATCATAAAGCGAAGCAACTACCTGTTCACTGTCTAATTCTTTATCAGCAAATTCTACTCCATTTGGTAACTTAATATCGGCAATTGTCAACTTATCATCAACATCTTTTAGACCACTTGCATCAATTTCAAGCTCTTTAGGCAAATCTGCAGGCTTTGCCTTTACTTCGAGCTCTTCAATCGACTGAGTCATTGCAAAGTGATAGATTTTCGAAGCCTCAGATTCTTCAAAATTAACAATCACTACAGGCGTAGTTGCTTCTACCACTTCTTTAGCCGAAATAGCTTGGAACTCTACATTAACAATCATACGTGAAATCGGATCAACATCAACATGCTTCACAATAGCCATTTGTTTTTTGCCAGCCATATCAAGATCAATCGGAGAATGATAGCCAGCACCATTCAAAACTTTTTCAGTTGCCACATATTGAGATGCCATCATTACTGGCTCTTTACCACCATAAACCACCGACGGAATCAACCCTTTTGCTCTTAATAGTTTTGCTTTTTTACCAACTAGTTCACGCTTTTCAAGCGTCAATTTATATTCAGCCATTATTATTTTCCCTTTAAATTTCCTATTATTTTATCACTTTCTCTTAGATTTTTCAAGCCTCACGCCGCACCTTCACCATCGCAGGCCTAAGCACTTCGCCATTATAATAATAACCAGGCCTTAAAGTTTCTGCAATCAATTCTTTTTCACCTTCTCCTTCAGCCGTCACCGCCTCATGCAAATCTGGATTAAACTCTACTCCAGGCTCCGACTCAATTCTTGCTAGCCCCAAATCATTCATCGTTTTCGTTAATGATTTTTCGAGCGGCTTCAATTCTGCATAGTTCATAATTGCTCGATCCAAGTCATCTAACAATGGCAACATTTTATAGACCGTCGCTAAACGCTCCGTCTTACGCTCATTCTCTTTTTGCATCTCTATCTGCTTACGATAATTTTCGAAATCCGCCCTTGTCCTCTGCAAATCAGCAGTAAGTTCGGCTATTTTTTCTTCGCTTACATCCTTTTTTTCTTTTTTCATAATATTTCCTCCAACATATTACCAGCGTGGCGCACTAATGCCATCACTTTCGAGTAGTTTTGGCGCGTTGGCCCTAACACACCGATATAACTCCGATCCGAATAGGGCGAACGAAACTTCGAAATCACTAACGACACTTCTGAATTTCTGCCAATTGGATTCTCGTGTCCAATAAAAATATTCAAAGGCTCGCCTGGTGCCGCTTCTCGAAGCCACGGCTCCAGATTATCTAACAGCTTAGCCACCGCTTGCACTCGCCTAGTATCCATAAATTCTGGCTGATTAAATAGTCTCGATATTCCAGACATATATAATTGCCCATCAATTGTCGCAAGCCCCAAATTACCAGTCAATTCCACCAAAGCATCAACAGCACCCCTTATCGTTGCGTCAGCACGCGAACCAGAACCCGCTCGCACTTCTAATACATGGGTACTTCTTTGCAAAGCAGGAAAATCCACACTTGCATTATTACCATCTAAACTATTTACATAAAAACGGTAGCCCGCATCAGTTGGCACCCGTCCAGCCGAAGTATGAGGCTGCGCAATCAATCCCAAAGCTTCTAGTCTCGCCATTTCCGCCCGAATAGTCGCCGAAGAGACTCCAAAAAGCTTTGCCATCGTCACGCTTCCCACCGGAGACGCCGTTTCGGCGTATTCCTCTATAATTTGACAAAGAATTTCTTTTTGTCGCTCTGTTATTTCCATGCCCCCATTATACAAAATTAGCACTGAAAAGTAAAGAGTGCTAATTGTGCTATAATTGTTGCATGGAAGAAAAAATCGCTACAATCAAAGACTGGCTGAAAACTGGTTCAATCAATATTTTTGGCCTACCAATGTCCGGCAAAGACACTCAAGGCATTAAACTAGCCGAAGCTCTTGATGCCAAATTCCTCTCCTCTGGCATGATTATTCGTGCCATGGAAAAAGAGACCAAACAGGACCTTTCTGGCCAAGGTAATCTCATTCCTACTAACATCTTTTATGAATGGGTTTTACCATACTTTGAACGTCGTGATCTCTTCAATAAACCCCTAATTCTCTCTTCCATTGGTCGCTGGCAAGGCGAAGAAGGTCAAGTCATGTCCGTAGCAGCTGGCGCCAATCACGAAATCAAAGCCGTCATTTTTCTTAGAATCACCGAAGCCGAAGCCGAGAAACGCTTCGAAGCTGCCAAAACCTTGGGGGATCGCGGCGAACGCACTGACGATCAAGATCCAGCCGTCTTCAAAACCCGTCTTCAAGAATTTCGCGAAAAAACTTTGCCAGTGCTACGCCATTACCAATCGCTCAATCTCCTTATCAATATCGACGGCGCCCAATCTCGTGAAGATGTTTTCAATGAAATCGTCGCCAAACTTTACCTATTAGCTTCCCAATCTCGCGTCTAAATTCGTATATTACATATATTAGCACTAGGCTAATTACACCAATCACCGCATACAGTGCTACAAACGAAGATTTTTCTTCATAGTCTTCCGGTTTCAAGCTATAATCCACCCCATCATTGTCTTTTATCTTCCGACATCTATTAGTTTCTGGATTTAAATAATATCCTTCCTTACACGTCTTTTGCTCCGCCGTTACGTTTTTTCTACATCTTCCCGTTAGAATGTTCAAATACTGACCTTCTGGGCAAATTTTCTCAGTAATCGTTGTAGTTTTGACGCAATTCCCAGTTTCCTTATTAATCACCTTCCCCATCTCACAAGTTTTAAACTCCTGATAAATATTTGGCGCTCCTGGCGTTGGCGCATATGTCACGTGCCACAGTTTATCTCCCTTCTCGTCATAACCAATTTGCGCATAAGACGTCCCCTTTCTTTGACCATTTGGATATCTCAACACGTCAACTGCTCCGCCATCCACATCAACTATTTCGATCAAATTACCATTCGTTGGATTCTTGGTCAAACTAAACAACTCAGGCGTATAAACCTTATAGCCATCAGCAATTATTATCCCCTTCAACTCATAAACCTTATTCTTGTATCTTATTCCACATCCATCCAACAATATTTGTTCTGAGGTGTTATTGTGCAATTCTATAAATTGTTCGGCCCTCGTCGTTTCCCAGTAGCTCAAAATCTCCGATATCTCAAGCCCCTTACACTGGCTACTTTTCTCCGCCACCTCATCCTTTCCCTCCACAAAATAACTGTCTTTATCAAAAACTGGCTCATAAGTTGCAAGATGCTCAAATTCGCCCGTCTCTAAATTCCTTACCAAGATCGTCGGCTTTGCAGTTTTAAACTCTGGCAAGCATCCATCTTTATTCGTCCAACAAACTCCATCAACCACCTCTTCTCCAATTTTTAATTCTATCCCCGCTTTCATGGCAAGTGTTTTTGTGTAATTCACGGCGGCTAGCTCAGCACCTGGTGAGCTAGCCAAGCGAAGGAGGATGGTCTCGCCAGTCATCCAACTGTTCTCGGGAAATCGGAACAACTCCGAATAATTCCCGCTTGAATTAGTATAGCCTACAGTGGTTCCAGCGAGCGAAATCGGTGCGTCGGTTTTCTTTCTGGCAATCTCTATCATTTCACCGACATTATTCACCCCGTCTATGTTATATCCGGGATTAACTGCTTTTATATATAAATCTGGCACTAGTTCCACCGCCATTTCATCTGCCCACGCACAATTATTCCAGCCTAAAATAGCGCCTATCATTATTCCGAAAAACAGTAAATATTTTTTCATGCCGTGAAACTACCACGGACATTCTAGAATTGCAACCCCCTTCATGCTATAATTAAAGCATGAACGTTTTTGCCCCTGTAGTAATTCTGATACTTGCTATGCTTATCATGTTACTTTTGCAGCTTTCGCCCGGAGTTTTCCTACTTTTTTCGCATTATGCTTCTGGTAAATACTCTCGTCGCAAATCATCAGATCAAAGTTTATTCTTCATTTTTGGCGCCGAAATATGCACAACCCTAATTTTCCTTTCCGTATATTTTATCCTTACGGCACTATATGTCACTCCAATAGATTTCGAAAACAACATACTGATATGGATTACAGCTGGTATTTTTGCTGCCATCGGCGCAGTTTTTCCGATCTGCTACTTCAGGAACGGCAAAGGCACCAAATTGTTTATCTCTCGTCGTCTTGCCGTCGCCTTCGACAAAAAGGCTAGCTCAGCCAAATCACGCTCCGATGCATTTACTCTTGGTTTTATTTCTATTTTGCCAGAACTTTTCTTTACCCTTCCAATATATTTTCTCTCCTCTCTCGAAATTATGCAGCTCGGAGACAGTCCTCTACTGCGCGGATTCCTCATCCTAATCTTCATTTTAATCGCTATTGCGCCCCTTATCGCTACTCATGTCTATTTAGATTTTGGCCACAATTTTGTAGAAATTGCAAAATTCCGCATCCGCAACAAAAACTTCAACCGATTTTTCATAAGTTCACTCTATTTCCTCATCGCAATCATTGTAATAACGTTTAGGATTATAAATCTATGAGCACTCTAAATCCCAAAACTCTTACCAAGGAATTAAAGATTGACGCCAAAGCAATTGGTATACCTCCTGGTGCCGCCGAAGAATTTATCAAAAGAACCGTTGCCGATGCAATTGCCGCTCTCGAGAAAAAACCAATCGTTACCGACCAAGATCTTAAAAAAGCAGTTGTCAAAGAACTCAAAAAGTACAATGCTGATTTGGCTTACGTCTACGGAAATCGTGATAAAATAATATAAAGATGGGAAAAAAGTACGATTTCAACTATATTGTAATCGGTAGTGGCCCAGCTGGCTCCACTGCCGCTATTGAATTAACCAAAGGCAAAAAACGTGTCGGACTTATAGAGGGCCACTTTTTTGGCGGTTCCAATCTCAACACAAGAGATATTCCCTATTCCGTAGCACTCGACTTTTCTCATGCTTACCGCAAAATCCTCTCCTATCCAGAATTCAGTGGCCAAAACCTCTCCTTCGATTTCTCCACTATCTCAGCCCGCCAGCTCAAAACCATTATCGAATCTGGCGGCAACAATAAAGCCATTTTTGAAGCCAACAAAATTACCTGCATCAAAGGTTATGCCAGTTTTCTCGACAAACATACTGTAATCGTCAATGAAAAAAAGTATACTGCTGACAACTTCATTATCGCCACTGGCGCCAGCCTAAAAGTCCTTGAAATATCCGGCACCGATACTGTTGAATATCTAACGCCAGAAGATGCCATCAAAATCCGTCATCTACCAAAAGTTGTCGCGGTTGTGGGTGGGGGTTCAACGGGCTGCGAAATCGCAAATTATTTTGCTGAACTAGGCGTTAGGACTTTAATCCTAGAAACCGCCGAACATCTTTTACCACTTGAAGACAAAGAAGTCGGCGACACCTTAGCAGATTATTTTACCCAAAAACTCGGTGTTACTGTCTTATCAAATAGTCGCGTTGTAGCCCTAGAAGAAGACGATATCAGTAAACGCGTAGTATTCCGCAACGAAAACTCCGAAAAAATGGTCCGCGTCGATTGTATTGTACTCGCCACCGGCAGTTCTCCAAACCT
The DNA here is from genome assembly GCA_946538495.1 of uncultured Candidatus Saccharibacteria bacterium. GTDB lineage: Bacteria > Patescibacteriota > Saccharimonadia > Saccharimonadales > Saccharimonadaceae > Nanosyncoccus. The sequence continues at coordinate 25,404 of CAMNGP010000003.1, read as the reverse complement.
GAACCTTGGTCTCGAAAATGCTGGCATAAAATACAAAAACACCGGCATAATCGTTGATAAATTCTTCCAAACTTCAACCAAAAACATTTATGCTATTGGCGACTGCCTTGGTAAGACTTCCTCCACCGAACGCGCCTACCAAGAAGCCATAACTTTAACCAATAATATAATCAATAAGGCCAAAACACAGCTAAATTATAACGGTTTCGCACGCATCACACACACCTTTCCAGAAGTCAGCACCGTCGGGCTTAATGAATATGATCTCACCAAGCGCGATCGTAAATATAAAAAATCAATCATCAAACTAAGTGATTTTGCGATTAGCCACATCAACAATTTTGAACATGGCTTTGTTAAACTATTAGCTGACAAATCAAACCATATCATTGGCGCCACAATCGTTGCGCCAAACGCTAGCCTCATGACTGCCGAAATCGCCTTAGCCATCCGCCATAATCTCACCGCACTCGAACTAGCCAGTACGCCACACGTATTCAATAGCTACAGCTATGCCATCAAGCTTGCCGCCAAAGAGCTAATTACCAAGAAAAAATAACCAGACCTCAGTTCAGCCTGAGTTAGGGGGGTAACTCAAGCTGAACCAAACTCTGATTATTAAACTTGGTTGCGGGGGCTGGATTTGAACCAGCGACCTTTTGGTTATGAGCCAAACGAGCTACCAGGCTGCTCTACCCCGCGGCATACGATGCTTGATAGCAATATATATTATATATATTTTTGAATATTTGTCAATATTATAAACCGTATTCGCTAGTTACGCTCAGATTCTTCTCTAGAAGCGACTCTCCTCCACCAGAACCACCAGTTCCTAGCAACTCTAACGGCCCCATCAATGACAGCGAAGATCCAGTAGACCCCTCTAGCCTTGCTTCTACTCTACGATACATATCATTTGCGCGCCCAGTCGAATCAATAGAAATTTGCACTCCATCTAAGGTCGCAACGCCAGTATAGTCGACTTGTTCGGAGCCATCATCATTCGTTATCGTCTGCGCCCCACATTTTGCACCATCTGCGCACATAAATTCCAACGAGACATCAGTCGAAGGAGTTCCGTATGGCAATCCAACCACAAACACAAATGTATCATTATTGCGCTCTTCACCAATCGGCTTTGGCAACGCGATTTCAACAGAACAAACAAAATCCGCTGCACTTTCAGGATTGCAACCCACGACATACGGCAGATTTCTTGCCGTTTTGTCATTAGATTTCTTAAAGCCTTCTACGTCAATCCCATCATAACCAACTAATTCATAGTCCTCTGACTGACCCGACATTTCATTCAAATCATCCTCATTAGCTGGCACCAAATAAACCATACCACGGTTGGTTTGATCGCCAACTGTCTTTTCAAAATCGTCAAGAGCAAAATCAGGCCCAGTCTGAATCATTGCTAAAGATATTGTCGGAGGAACAGACGCCCCATTTTCATCATTAAGACTTCCGAACACTACATTACCAGATTGATTACCCACGTTAAAATTACTATATTTCAAGTCAGAGGTCATTTTGTCCTGATTTGTAAACCAGCTTACTCTAACACTACTTATATCGTTGGCAGAAACATCAGCAAACTTCACTTTTACAGCTTTCATTTGATTAGCGGAAGATAAAGTCGTCCTATAATCGCTTAACTCCTTTTCAATTTTCACGCAAGTGTAAGCCTGTGACATATTATTACCCGAGCCAACGGATTCCTCGATCATCACTTCACCACTACCACTGGGATTGTTCCCGTACCTGCCAAGAATGTTTGCCACCATATCACAATCTGGATTATTCATATAGTATACAATCTCGCCACACGTCAATGTTTCATCGCCGTTTGGCGTCTCCTCTAGAGTCGCACCTTGCTCCAAGCATTTTTGATAACTGTAAAACGCCAATTTCGCATCCTCTACGCCAGCCAACGCCGAATCATAAGCCGACTGCGCTAAATCATCATTCGCAGTCCTAGTGACCTCCGAAATAATAATTGCCGCAAAGCTAGTTGCCACCACTAGCAAAATTAATGTTGAAAACGCCACCATATAAAATGAGGCAGCACCCTTTTTAAACCTGTATCCCTTGCTTTTCACTTGCCATCTCCAATCGCCTGCGCGGCAAAACTAAACTTATTTATTGCACAATAATCAAGAGCAGAATTATATTCATTAGGAGTAGCACAATAACCACCATTAGATTGAATATTTATTCCACCCTGAATCGTACCCAGTATAAACGAAACTTGATAGAACGAGCTTCTTCCATTATCGGCAGGCGGGGCGACCGTCAAATCATACAATGCGAGGTTATTCTCGGAATCCGTATATGACAATATTTCCGTTATGTAATCATCATCTTTATCTACGACATCGAAGCTAAAAGATTTATTATCCGCATTATAATTCTCGCAAATCTTTCGCGAATCATCTTTAATCTTCAATAATCTGAATTTGCCCAACACATCTGTATCTAATTGGCCAGAACCCACATTAAGATCAGGCTTAATACCATCTTTAATCGTTACGTCATCCGCCTCATAATAACCAGATTTCCAAATATAAGAATATGACCCAGTACAAAACGCGCCAAACACTGGTACATTATTTATTTCTTCAGTCTCACCATTACCCTTCTTTTTTACAATTGTAGCCGTCTCATGAATCAGAATATGAGGATCTTCACCACTAACCAGTGAAACAGAGCCAGAATTTTGTACTGCTCCTCTAATATCATCAACTAAATCCCTACCCCCCGTATTTATCTTGTTAAGAGTCAGGCCGCGATGGTAAGCCGACACTGCATTTGCGATAATAAGAACTATCGCAATTGAAAGCACTGCAATAAAAGCAATCGACAGCGATAATTCAACCATCGTAAAGCCTCGTTTTGAAAACCTCTTATGCATATTTTTATTATAACATACTCCCTTCATATTTTTATTCCTATTTTGTACATTTATTATGTTCGCCCTCGTCGGCAACTATTTCAACTCCAGAACCATTGCGTGCGCCTCTCACGATTTTTACATCACGACGGTTGCTCCTAGCCTCGCCAGCAGTCGGATTAATACAAAAATTCACTTCTTCCTTCTTGAATCCAAGCTCAACACCATCCCATAATATGGAGCTCCCCTCTTTTATATTTGCATCAACATAGCTTATTATGTTTACGTCCGTAATATACGTAAATGTTGCTCCAGACCTAGGATGCCTCACAATCAGTACTGCACCAACAAAAGGCGTATATTTGCATTCAGAACCATTACATGCTTTTTCAATCGAAGAAGACCACCTTGGCGTATATGTGTCCATCATGCCTACTTTACCATCATGGACCACGCCAACGTTCAATTCTTTTAAAGCCTTCAATAAACCTTCTCCACTAGAAATATCACCCTCATTGCCCACCAAATCATATTTAATAATATCATTTCTACTATCATTATCATTCGTGCTAAACACAATTAGCTTGCCGTAGATGATTGTATCGCTCCGCCCATTACCAACACCCTGCACATTCATAGACTCAGCATATGATGTCCGCAAAAATTCCGCAAAGTTTTGCACCGAATCATTATATCTTTGTTGAAAAATTGAGTTTTGCACCCCCACGGTCACACCAACAAACAAAGCGCCAGTAATCGCCAAAAACAACGCTACTTCAATCATCGTAAACCCACGCTTTTTTCCTAGCATAGCCTTATTATATCATAAGCTTTTTACAAACTCAAAACTAATAATCCGGAAGCAAATACATCATCCATTTATCAAAATTTGAGTATTTTTTTTCAACTTCTGTTACCGTAACCTGCTGATATTTGTTTTTCGCCTCATCCGAATTTTCTGGCATCACCACCATATTTTCGCCTTCAGTTTTTTTATCCAGATTGCGTCTTGCCATCAATTCTTGATACTCGTCCGATGCATAATACTGATTTTCCAGTTCAGCTGCCTCAACCTCAATATTTAAAAGCTCCAGCGACTTTCTCTCTGCCCTTAATCGTTCCGACAATTCCCAGTTCCGCGACATCGCCACTATCGATTGATAGGTCCACGTCAAACACAAAATCACGGCGATAACCAAAACGATGTTTTCTGGCACCAAAAAATCATGCCTCAAACGATACTCCGCCCGTCTCACCCAAGTTTTTATCTTGTTCATGCTTATCATTATAGCATTTTATGATAAAATAGAATAGCGAGGGGGTATAGCTCAGTTGGTTAGAGCATGCGTCTTATACACGCAGTGTCCTTGGTTCGAGTCCAAGTACCCCCACCAGATTTTATATAACTCGGCATTTTGGCCGATTTTTTAGTAGTAAATGTCTGTTAAGTACCCTGCAGCAATAGTACGCAATTTTGGGGTATTTTTACAGCAAAAACCTGCTAAAAATGTAGTTTCTACCCCTGTTAAAATGTCTGTTAATGCCCTAAACAATTTGGTCGCACAAAAAGCACCGCAGATTGAATCTACGATGCTTTTCTTGTTCGGTTATATTCTTGAATAGTTGTCCGAATTAGTAACCCAATTTCTAAAGTCTTCCGAAACTGAGCCCGAATCAGATTTTGGCACTCTTACGTCCAATATAGATTCCTCTCCTAACTTTATTTCGACACAATCTGTCCATTCATCATCTCTACAATTACCATTCCCTGGAGAAATCATCGCATGCGAAGTTGCTAAGCTTTCATTTTCTATTATCTCAAAGGTGTCCACTGCCTGAGGATAGTCGTTATAATAAACATATTTTTGGACTAAGTCTCTCCAGTTTTCAGGTTTTTTAATTTTAAAACTCCATTCGCCAACATAGATATAATCTTTCGAATCGCCATTCACGACGGCTGTTGGGTCGTCTTTCGCCTCGTTGTCGGCACCTCCATCTTCATCGTCGTAGATCTCAAGTGAAGATATCTTACCATTTAAGCTTTCAATTTGATTTTTTAAATCAGAAATCTGGTTGTCTTTTTGTGTACTTTGTATCATACCATAAACACCAAACCCAATACCACAGACCGCCACAATGCACGCAATCGCTGTAACGATTTTTAAGCCATTTCCACTTTTTTGCTTATTGTCTATTACTGGCGTCATTGGCGCTCCAGTATCAGCATTTTGTTCCATTGAATTCCTTTCTAAAATACTTATGTTTCTATTATAACATGGTTAAATTTTTTCGAATGTCTTCCTTATAGATTGTTAATGCCTGGCTAATTCGCCCCCACCAGATTTTATATAACTCGGCATTTTGGCCGATTTTTTAGTAGTATTTTTCTGTTAATTACCTCGAAAGTTCTAGTATGCAATTTTGTGTCGTTTCTGCACGAAAAATGTGCCCGAAAGCACATTTTCACCCCTATTAATTTGTCTGTTAATACCCTAGACAATCAGGTATAAAAAACACCGCTTTCGCGGCTTTCTTAAAAAGGTTTACCCCCGGACCGAAGCCCGAGGGTAGTGATGTTGAGCTATACCAGTTTAAAGTGATGGTGCACTTTTGAATCTGTTACGCAACCTCCTCTTCGCTCCACTCGGGGGCCTTATTAAACTTGCTTCTGTCCGACCAATCCTGAGGATCATTGTGGAGATACTCCACATGAACCTCTTTCGTCGAAGCTTCATAAACGAGCCTCTTCTTGTTGATTCGGTCATAGAGATCAAACGTCTCAAGAATTACTCGTTCTGCTTCGGCGATAAGAAGCGGATCAACCCCGTCATTATCGCTGCTATCAAACATTGCAAGCCAGCGATAACCATGACGAACTTCGGTAGCAAGACCGGCAAGTGGCATAAGATATGCTGAATACTTGCACCATCCAGCAGAATAGATCTTCTTAATTCTATAATGCTGACGCGGATCAAGCTCTCCAGCACGACGAGCGTCGAGATACTGAAGTTCCGTTTCTTCTGGAGCAGAGCATACCACCTTGGCCACGTTGCAGCAGCCAAGGCCAGAAATCAAGTCCGTAGTCCAAGACGGATAAATGACCGAAAATTCGGAACCGTCCTTCGCTACAAGCGTGATCCTGTTGAACTCCGTGTTCCCAGTCAACGCACATCCAGGCATCGCATACCACAACCTGTCGCCGATCCTTTCAGCAATGCACTTCGGGTCATGTTCTTGACGATACGCTTCGGCTTCTTCAGCCTTCTTGCGCTCCTCAATCGCTTCTCGATGCTTGACCCCACGCTCATCAAGCGGCAGAGAATCAAGATACTTACCGATATCTGCACGCTCGATGATGAAGTAGTGAGCGCCAGACACTGAATAATCCGCTACCGCCATCTGGTCGGTATAATGCAGCGGATTATCCCCACCCGGGATATTGACAGGCTGCTCGCCCGCGTTATGCAGGGCAAGCCTCAGTCTGGGCCAAAAGTTCACCCTGTTGGTAATTCTCTTGCCGGGTTTCGCCTCAATAGCTTGACGAAGATGGAAGAACCCACCCTTACAGGTCTCTCCCTCACACCAAGCGTCCACCTTAAAGCGATACTTACCGTTTCCGAGATCCTCTACCAGAGGAGCTGCGGTCTCGCCGAGAATGTGCTTCACTACTACTACCTGATTTTTTGTCATTTTCTTCATTTTTTTACCCTCCTAAAAACGAATGACTGTGTTCTCTGAAAGATACAGTTACCTTTCCTTGATTTTGATAAGATTAGTCAGGATCAGTAATTGTCTCTCTCTTCAAACGGCTTCACTGTCCTTATGAACAGCGTACGGCCAACCCTCTAGTTAGCCTTACGCTGTCCATAAGATGGAGGAAACAAATGACTTGCGTAACCGATTGTTAAAATGAATCATCCTATAGCACAACTTTTAATTGTTACTATAGATTCTTCATTTGCTATAAGCTCCCGAGAAGTAGGCCTCTCAAGCTTATGCTTACATTATAGCACATATGATTATTTTTGTCAATATTGTAACAACAAAAGAATTGTAACAGGGGCAAAATACTCCATTTTTTGTCGAAATAGAATTGACAAAACCGAATAGCCACCCCAGTTAATAATATTTGACGTATTTTGGCTATTAGTTTATAAATTGGCTAGTTTGTTTCTTATTTCGTCTCTATAGATTGTTAATGCCTGCCCAATTCGTCCCCACCATTCAGGTTATAAAATAATTTTCAACTATTCCGTAATCTATAAATGTCTATTAAATCCCTCACGAAAATAGAGGGCTATTTTTATGCCATTTTTGTAACAAAAACATGCTAAAAATCACAATTTACCTCTATAATTTTGTCGGTTAAACCCCTTCGTTTAGAAAATCTTCCAGTCGTATTTCGTCAATAGTTTGATAAACGCAATATCTGCCATCATCTCCATAAAGTGGCGATAAGACCACTACATTCCCGTCCTTGACTGTTTTATTAGTACAGTTTCTATCAAATAGAACGGTAAAATCTTTATTATTTGGCTCGGCTCCAACTTCGAGTTTTACGTTGTATATTCCAGCCCTTACGTCATCATTGATCGCACTTGAAGAAAAGTCTTCGATTTCGGTTTCATTCGGATATCGTCCCTCTTTTCTATAGAATTCCCCCACTTGGCATATTATTTCTTCACCTATTTGTTTCACATAGTATTCTGCCGCGAATAGCTTCCTTCTTTCTTTGTCGTCAACATAACTATATTTGTCATCTATATCAATACCCTTTAGGTCATTAGATGTTCCGGTTTTCTTCATTTTAGTGCAATCTAACTCGCCCCACGAACTATCACCACTTAAATAATATGGATCTTTTGATTTTAAAGTTACGAAGACGCCGCTATCCTCGTTCCATGATATCCTGAAGAATGATAAAACGCCGCTAATCGCGTATGGTGAAAAAATCAATAATAAGCCTACAACAACCATAACATAATCTTTGAAAACATGTTTTTTGCGTCGACTGCTTAAGATTACCACTCTTATAAGAGAGATTAACGACAATACGAATAGTACAATAATCAATCCATTCCAAGCCATGCCGAACATCATGAAGATTACCCATCCGAATTGTGTTCCATGCGCCAAGACATTTGCGCCAATAAGAACAAAGATATAGCTAAAAAACGTAATTAGTCCGATTATGAAAGAAAACCTCTTCCAGAATCTTATTTTCTTATCTATATTTGTAGTAAAATCAGCGGGCATTTTCTGTGTTACGCCATACGGTAAGGAGTCTTGAGGTGAAGCGCCACTAAAAAAAGATGATGACATGGGTGTATTTGTACTAATATCGGAAACTGGCGGCTGAACCTGTGTTGTTGACTCTAATGATGGTGTCACTTGAGATGAACCCGTAAAATCGATTTGCAGATTATTAATCTTTGGTTGTTGTCGCAAATTTTGGTCTTCAAAATTAGCATTACCATTTTCCATAATCGTATTATATCATATCATCTCCATGCCCATGATATATTTCTTTATATGCTGTTAAAGCCTGGCGAATTAAGCCCCACCAGATTTTAAGAAACTCGGCATTTTCGCCGATTTTTTAGTGGTAAATTTCTGTTAAGTACCCTGCAAGCTCCAGGGTACTATTTTGTGCCGTTCTTGCGCGAAAAATGGGGCAAAAACTGTCGTTTCACCCCTATAAATTCGTCTGTTAATACCCTAAAAAATCATGTCTTAATAATCGACGGAAGAATATCCGGACTTTAATTCTCCGCCCTCGAAATCGTAAATAAACCAAACACTTTTACCATCTATTGTTTTTGCGGTACATTTTAACGGAGAATTTGAGCTATTCGTCCCAGAATCACAAGAAATTATTTCTGCAATATTTTTAGTAGTATCTTGCGTCACAACCATTCCGTTACTATTTTTTAATACAAAAACTCCATCTTGCACCTCCGCTGTCAAATCACTACTATTCACCGATGTCTGTTCCGACTCATCGTTATCCTGATCAGAATAATCTTGTTGCTTATTGATTTGGTCTTCTAGATCCTTTATTCTTGCGTTCAAATTGGTCACCTCACTATTCAAATCGGAAATTTTAGCATTCTTTGAAAAAACTAAATCTTTCGCAGAGCCAGCATCAATCATACCATAAACGCCAAACCCAATACCACAAACCGCCACAACACACGCAATCGCAGTAGCAATTTTTAAGCCATTTCCATTTTCTTGCTTGCTGTCTACTGCTGATGCCGCCGACATTCCATTGTCAGTATTTTGTTCCATTAATTGTCCTTTCTAAAATACTTATGTCTTCATAATAGCATAACTCTGCCCCTTCGTGCATATCTTTCGCGGCTTGTTGATACCTACTCAACCGACAAAAATCGCCCCGTGGGGCGATTTACTCTATCGTAAAATATAATTATTTCTTCTTAAGAGTCAAGAAGCCGTTGCGTGGATTCTCGCATACTACGCGATCGGATGGCAAATCACAAGGAGTACCCTTGCCACCTTTTTCGTCTTTAGTAAAGAAATAAATCGTCTGAGGTTTGCCACCACGTAGAGTAACTTCAGATTTATGTAGGTAATACTTCACACCTTTACCATTGGTATGTTCGTAAGCCATTTTAGCTTTCCTCCTTAAGTTAATATATTCTTATCTTAAATTCTTAAAATGTAAATGTCAAGGGGTTTTTACTACTTTTCAAAGCTTTCATATAAACAATAGAGATAACCTCAAGATTATCCAGATAATTAATCTGATAAAAATTACAACAATTATCATAATCGTAATCGCAATCATAAAACCAGATAGAGTCGGCGCCCAAAGTGGTGAAGAATATTCTTTTCGATACAACTCCGTAGAAGGCAGACTAGCGATAATATCTGACTGCAAGTTATCCGCTGAGGGATATTTATTAATCTCCGTCATCATACAGTTAATAAAATTAGCATTATTCCAAGTCCAACCATTAGCAATTGCCTGCGGCTGACAAACCGCCGATGCCGCCGCATATATATTGCCGTTGGGATTGTTATCATTAGAGAACTTTTCCTTTGCCTCATCTAGTGCGGCGTTGGCCGCTCGTAGATATTGATGCTCAAGATAAAACGGACCAGTCCCAAAACTAATCTCTTGCTTTCCATTATTATCAACTACGTTTATTACGATGTTCGAAAAGACAAACTCTTTTAGCTCATTCAAGGTTCGCGTCACTTCTTCGTCTTTTTCTGCCACGTCCGCCGCTAATACAGCATCCCTTAACTCTGTCATCCGAATATGATCTAGCCTTAACAAAGTTGCATCCACAATTAAAAGCGGGATCAAAATCAAAACGAGCTGCCAAGTTTTAATTTTATGTATTTTTATCCGCCCACGCTTTTTCATATTACCAATTATATCATCTTTATGCTTGCACGTTTTAAAAACCTTTGCTAGAATAATCACTATCGCTCTATTTCCCAAGGCTACTGGCTAAAGGTCTTCGCGAGGTGGGTGCGGTCGAACGAGCGAAAAACATTAAGGAGAATATTAGATACATGCGTATCAAAAGACTACGAAGCTCTAATCAGCGTCAAAAGTCAAAAATTGCTCCTGCCGCATGGCAAGAGTTTATCGAAATCTAATTTCGAATCAAAAATCCCCTTTCTAAGGGGATTTTTGATTATTCGCCTAATTTAGCGCTTACTATATCTTTTAAGAGTTTAACAAAATCGTCTCCAGATCTTGCCGAATCCCAAGAAATCGTTTTGCCATTAATCGTCACGCTCCCCTCACTGCCCCAGGAAATCAATTGGCCGTCGACATAAAACGCTGGCGTACCGCCTACATCTACTCTTTTACCAATGCCCATGTCAAAGCTTATTTTCTTAGACACAGCTTCACTCTTCATGTCATTATTAAACTTCTCTATATCACCTTTTCCTTCTGTCACCTCAGTAAAATATTTATCAAACAGCTCTGTACGTTCTGAAGCTGAAGCATATTCCCATTCGGATTGTTCTGCGAACAGTTTATCTGCATAAGCTTTCCAATATCCTTGAAGCCCCGCCGCTTCAGCCGCCGAAGCTGCCGCTGTACCATTTTGATGATAAGAAAGTAAGAAGCTTCTGTAAACAATCGCTAGCTTCCCGTCCAACTGTTCAATTACTTTATTGACTCTAGGGTTGATTGATGCACACCCAGGACACTGAAAATCAGCATACTCAAAAATCAAAACTGGAGCATTTGCATCACCCTTTACGTGATCTCCAATATTCCCATTATCAGCATTAGCCTCAATCACTGTATTAAAATCATAATTCTCGAATTTAACCGCTTTGTTATTACCGTCAATCACGGCGAATGTCGCTAAGCCAAGCAACGCAACCACCACTACACCAATTGCAATACCTAGCGCCGAAAAACCACTGTATTTTTTCATACTAACTCCTTTATGTTATAATCATTATATCATGTGGTTTAAGTTTTTGCAGAAGTTTGTTAGATTCATCGACCCTAAGCTCGAAAAATATCGCGAACATCCAGCCAAACCGAAATATACCCCCAAAACCCTCAAAGAATTCATCGATGTCCTCAGGCGCACGCCAAAAGACATCCTCAGCGATCGCGACCGTACCCGCATTGCCGCAATTATGAATTTTGACGAACGCTACGTCAAAGATCTTATGATCCCAAAATCTGAAATGGTTTTCGTCAATGCTAAAGACATTCTTGGCCCCCTCACGTTAGACAAGCTTTACAAATCTGGTTTTACGAATTTCCCAGTAGTAGACAACAAAGAAAAAGTTAAAGGTATTATTCATACCGAGGCGCTCAATGCTCTTGAAATCAAGAAAACAGACCGCGCCGAAAAATACATGTCTCGCGACGTTAATTATCTTCACATCGATGATTCACTACAATTCGTCGTCAAAGAAATCGAGCGCACTAATAGCTACTACTTCCTTGTTTTAAACAAAGACCAATCCCTCGCCGGCTTCTTCACTGTTCAAATGCTACTAGACTATCTATTGGGTTAACATATTCCGATTATCGCTCACTATCAATCCATTGTGGATGTTCAACCTCATTTTCATCCAGAATCTGAATAAGCTTTTCAATATCTCTTCTAGATAACATACGCTCCATAATCTGTTTAGGCGTACGAAGTAATTGAGACAATGTAGCACTAGTATCCCTTATTGCATCACGTCCATGACTACTTATAGCTTTGTTGGTTAATATGTGTTGGAACAATTGTTTCGGCGTCTTCTTGAGTGTAGATTCTCCTGTCGGACGAGTTTCGCTTTTGTCGCCTCCCGCCTCATCCTCCGTTAGCTCTACGGTTTCATTTGGTAATTGCTGTTCTGGTTGCTCAGACGTTTCTGAAACTTCTGGCTCTACCAATATCTCATCGGGTTCGCCAATACTCTTAGTTATCAGATCCAAAATACCATCTGTAATTGCTTCACGATATGTCCTCATATCAGGCATATACTCCCCAAATGCGATTTCCCCGCTCCATTTTTTCGCTATCCTGTCTCTTAATCTCTCTACCGTCGTAAAATGCCTCACGCTTTTAACACCAGCCTCGTCGTTGATGTTTGGGCTATATCCTGATAGTCTATAAAATCTTTCGCTAAACAATTCTTTAACATCGTCTAAGGAATCTCTCATACCATAGTATATTTCCTGTTCTTGTCTAGTCCCCTCGCTTATGAAAGCCCAAGATTCTCTACCTTCATCCAAAAATGCTACCTTAAAAATAGATACGACACACCTATTTCCAGAAAGCCATTTACCTAAATGAAAAACTGGTTCGCCAATCTCAATTCTGTCATCTTCCAGACTCGTGACATCTCTAAGATTATCGATAACTGCTCTAGTGCCATTTATATGCTGAATTCGACGACTAACCAATACGATATCTCGTGCCTTTTGAGCAATCTCATCTAATCTTAAGACACTTCTCGTGTCACCCTCATCATTCCCGCCACCTCCATGCCTTTTGTCGCTCACGATTTGTTCATAACCACCGAATTCATCTTCTAGCTCCTTTAGCTTTATGCGTAGGGCTTCTAATATTTCTTCAGGCTTTCCTTTTTCGCCCAAATCATCCTCTTCCTGTTCGGCCGTATATTTTTCTAGCTCCTCATCAAATCTATGGCCCATAGTTAAATCATAAAATCTCTCATTCCATTTTTGATCACCACCACGACCATGGGTTATATTATGTGCTTCTACAATATTCAAAAATTCATCAATATCTAAACCCACTTCGACGGCTACATCGCAAAACCATTTAGCTCGCGCCATTGCTTCTTCTTTAGTTCCATAGCTTAAAGATTCTGATAAGCCAGAACTTAACGCTAATACATCATCATTATCACTAATCTTATCTATTACATATTCCGTGAATTCCTGACTATCAATTGGCAAAACAAAATGATTCTCATCATAAGAATGCCCCTCCTCATCAACAATATTCCTGGATCTTACCGGACTCGCGACCGCACGCATCACTGCATTGCACTTTATGGCTTCCAATTCTGGTTGCCACAGGTCATCAACAAAACGCCTAACCTCAGACATCCCCGATGACTCATAGTCATCTTCAAATCCACGACTAAGACTTGTCTGCAAATCGCTCCTAGATGCCTCTTTGCTAAAATCTCCATCGACTAACCTTGATATTAAGCCTGAATCCAAAGCCGCATCAATCCCTAAACGTTGAGCTTCAAAATTTATCATATGCTCGTGCTGCTCATTTATTTCTCGTAGTTCTTGCTGACGAAACGCCTCAACATCTTCCGCAAGCGGGACTCCAGCATCGATGCGCCTATGAAACTCTCTATCATACTGCTCAAAAGCATCTCGTCTCGCCGAAAGCCAATCTCTTCTCATTTGCTCTCGTGCAGACCGTACATCATCAGCAGAAAAATAACCGTCTATTTGGCTTAGCGTTTCCATCTTGCCCCGATACATCAATCTAAGACTCTCTAGTTTTTCCCGATATGCTTCGTCTACAGACCGTTCATGGGCTAGTTGCTTTTGGTCAAATGTCGAATCAATTCTTTGACGTTCCATGTCTAAAATTTTCTTAGCCATTCCAGCCCTGTCATGTTTATCAGAATCTGGATATATCCCACTTAATTCTTTATCTGCTCTCTCAATAAACTGTTCATTTGTCTCACTCGGCATAGGCGCCACCTCAGACATGCTTCTATTAAGTCCTTCTGGACGTTCAAAGAAAGGGTTCTTGGGAACTAAACTATCATTGCCCACAGAAGATGCTTCCCATCTTTTATTGACGTTATTCATATCACAGTACTCCCATATTATTCTTATGCTTTATAATAGCATACAAATTGTATGATTACAATGAACGAATAACTATAATCTCCCCTCGATAACGAGGGGAGATTATAAAGTCGATCAACAATGTTACTTAACCAAACGAGCAATCGCCTTCACATCAGCGCTACATTCAGCATGCTTACGACAAATCAAATCCACCTGACGCTTCAAGACATCACGATCCAATTCATTGGTTGGAACACTATAAATCTGTTCCATCATTCCAGCCAAAAGGCGATAAAGGAAAATAGCATCCTTAACGTTAGCACGTACTTCTGACACCTCCAAGATTGTCAGCTCACTACTTTTGCTCATGATCAACTCCTTTCAAGGTACTTGCCATTTATAGGCATATACATATTATATACTAAAACACTAATTTGTCAATCATAAACCCTGTTACAAGTAACTCAAATTTGAATAATAATGAATTAGTGGTATAATAACAGATATGAGAATTTTAGCAAACGAATCGGAAAAACATCTAGGAAAAACAATTACGGTAGAAGGTTGGGTTAATTCCCGCCGTGATCATGGCGGTCTCATTTTTATTGATCTTCGCGATCACACCGGCATTCTCCAGCTAGTAATCACTCCAGAAAACGCCGATTCTTTCAAACTTGCCGAATCGGTTCGCGATGAATTCGTTTTAAAAGCTACCGGCAAGATGCGCGAACGTGAGCCAGAACTAATCAATCCCAACATCAAAACTGGCAAAATCGAATTAGTCGTAGATCAACTAGAGCTATTAAACAAATCAGATCCTTTGCCAGTCAACACTCACGACGATGGCGAAAAATCCAGCGAAGAAATACGGCTCAAATACCGCTACCTAGATTTACGACGTCCTTCCATGCAAAAACTTCTTTCCGACCGTGCTAAGTACTACTCCTTTATACGCCAATATATGGAAAGTCACGATTTCATCGAAATCACCACACCAATTCTAGCCAACTCTTCTCCAGAAGGCGCTCGTGATTTTCTAGTTCCCTCCCGTCTCCGCCCTGGCAAATTCTATGCCTTACCTCAAGCCCCACAACAATTTAAGCAACTTCTAATGGTGGGTGGCGTTCCTCGCTATTATCAAATCGCTCCCTGCTTCCGCGACGAAGACCCTCGTGCTGATAGATTATACGGTGATTTTTATCAATTAGATTTAGAGATGGCTTTTGTCAATGATGGCGAAACCGTTCGCGCAGAAATGGAGCCTCTAATGAAATCTCTCGTTACCGATTTTGGCCGCAAAAAACTCCTAAGCGAAAAAATCCCACGCTTGACCTACGAAGAAGCCATGGAAAAATACGGCACCGACAAGCCAGACCTTCGCTACAAAATGGAGTTAATCGATCTTACTGAAGACTTTAAAAATACCGACTTTAAAGTCTTCCAAAGCGAATGCATCAAGGCTCTTTGCGTCAAAAACGGCGCTTCCCTCACTCGTCGCGAAATCGATGAGTTCACCGAGCAAGCTCGCAAACTAGGTGCCGGCGGTTTAGCATATATATTATATAGTAACGGCGAAGCCAAATCTCCAATCGCTAAATTCCTCACCGAAAAAGAATTGTCCGCCATCAAAGAAAAAACCGGTGCTAAGGACGGTGATGCCGTATTCTTTGGTGCCGACACACGCAAAAAAGTCAACAAAGTCCTTGGCGAACTCCGCATCGCCTTTGCTGACCATTTCAACCTCAAAGACCCAAACATCGTAGCAATGTGCTGGATCGTAGATTTTCCATTCTACGAGTGGGATGAATCGCGCAACAAATTAGACTTCGGTCATAATCCATTCAGTATGCCAAAGGGTGGGCTCAAGGCAATAGAAGAAGCCAAAACCGATGCCGACAAATTAGCCATTCTAGCAGACCAATTTGATATGGTCATGAACGGTTACGAAGTCTGCTCTGGTGCAGTCCGTAATTTCAATCCAGAAATCATGTACAAAGTATTTAATACGCTTGGCTATAATAATGAATATGTAGAAGCTCGCTTCAGCGGCATGTTAAATGCCTTCAAGTTCGGTGCACCACCACACGCTGGTTGTGCCTTCGGCATCGATCGTATTTTCATGATCCTAGAAAATACCGACAACATTCGTGACATCGTAGCCTTCCCGAAAAATGGCTCTGGTGTAGACCTTATGATGGAATCTCCATCAGAAGTAGATCAATCTCAATTAGACGAGTCTCATCTCGCTATTTTAGAAGATGATTAATAATAATTAAGTAATTTTAAGAACATAATGAGATTTAGACCAGATTTTTCAGCGTTAAAAACACAACATCCATGAAGAAGATGTTGTGTTTTTAACAAGCTGAAAAGTCCAGTTCTTAAAATTACTTAATTATCGTCAATATTATTTGGTAGGGCCGGATGGAATCGAACCATCATTGTATCCTTAGAGGGGATATGTCCTATCCGTTGAACGACGACCCCAAACAAACGAGAAACAATGACCTTAACCATCAATCCCTCGCCTATATATTATAACCTATTATTCTGGTTTTCGCAATTTATAATAAATCGATGGCGCAAATCTTATCGGTGCCAGCATCTTCTGTGCCGTATCTTCCATCTTTACCAAGTTCTTGGTTCCAAATATTTTCTTTAATCCTCGGCTTCTGAAATTCGATACCGAAAGCACCTTTTCCTGTTTAAATCCTATTCTAGAAAATATTTCTTCAACATACTTTGGATGATAATTATAAAACCCATCCTTGCTAATCTCTTTATAGTTCGCCACCTTCTTATCAAATGGATTAACTTTACTTCGTCCTGTCGCAAATCTTACCATCTTTGGCAAAGTGCGCTTATTCGCTACTTCAATCACTGCTACCCCACCTGGCTTCAATACTCGATAAAGTTCTTTCATCGCCTTATCTAAGTGTTTCAAGTGATGCGTCACGCGCACCATCATCAAACCATCAAGCTCATTGTCTTTAAATGGCAATTCGTAAATATCTCCTGCTTTAGTTTCGACCTTATCACCATAAATCTCTTTTGCCTGCTCAAGCTCTGTCTTGGAATAATCAAAAATATATACTTTATGAGCTCGCTTCAAATATTCACCGGCCAATCTGCCATATCCACCGCCAATATCTGCAAATTTATCCATTCTTTTTGGGAGCAACTTACGAATCGCCATCCGATCTGCTTGATCTTCGTATTCGCGATCCACATCTTCCCAAAATTCTTTTTTATAATCATAACCGTTATAGTCAGAAACAACTTTTTCACTCATAGTCACTATTATATCACACGCGATATTTCTTCTAAAGTAGTTTCGCCACGTAGCACTGCCAACACGCCCTTTTGCTCTAACGTAAGCATTCCATTCGCTCGCGCCGTTTTCTCAATTGCGTCAGTGTTAATATCGGCCACGTCACCACGAATATAAGCTTGGATATCATCAGATACTATTAATTGCTCCACAATCACCGTCCTACCGCTATAGCCAAATGGGGCAGCCTCAGTAGCCACCGCATCATATAATGTTATGCTGTTCAAATCTACTCCGCTCAATTTCTTCGTTGGCACTCCGTCTAGCACTCTTCTAATGTAATCAGCCTCCGCTTCGGTCGCTGGACGTGCTTTCTTGGAGTCCGCCAGTTTCCTTACCAACCTCTGCGCCATAATTAATCTAATTGAACTCGCAAAAATCGGATTCACACCAATCAAATCAATCATTCTAGAAAACGCCGCACTAGAAGAATTCGCATGGAACGTCGAAAGCACTAGATGCCCAGTAATCGAAGCCTGAATTGCCGTTTTTGCTGTATCCGCATCACGAACCTCACCCACCATTACTACGTCCGGATCAAGCCGAAGCACCGACCTTAGTCCATCCGCAAACGACCCACCATCATTAGTATTGATTGGAATCTGCGAAATCCCAGTAATACCATATTCAATTGGATCCTCCAATGTGATTATCTTGCGATCGCTAGTATTTAAAGCATTCAACATCGAATAAAGTGTAGTTGATTTTCCTGAACCAGTCGGCCCCACCATCAATACCAACCCGCGCGGATGCGAAATCACTTCTTTTAATTCGCTTAATTCTTCCGTAGATAAACCAAGCAAATCTAAATTCAGCAATGACTCATCAAAATTGAATAATCTCAAAACCGCATCCTGACCATACATCGTCGGAATAGTCTCAACACGAATATTAAGAATATGAGACGAACCGTCCAAAACCACTTCCTTCTGCATGTGGCCAGACTGTGGCTCATTTGAAGCCGTCGAAACATTTGCCCGTGAAGATAACTCACCCATCAAAATCCGATATTTGTCCTTATCGATATTAGCCACAGGATGCAAAATCCCATCCACACGCATGCGAATTCTAATATTGTCTCTCATATTCTCTATATGAATATCTGATGCCGCTAATTTGTCTGCCTGATCAATCAAAAAATCAAAAACTTTATCCGTAGAAACCGATGCCAAAGTCTGCGAAACACTAGTGATCGTCTCCGAATCACCTTCTCCCGCAATCTTAATATCATCATAATGCACTTCAACCGGCGGATCATACCTCAACATAAATACTCTGTACGCCGAATTCGAAATCAAGAAGAAATCCGCCCGCTCACCTTCATCCGTATAGCTTTGACGCATTTTTTCTATGACGGATCGTGGCGTTTGACTAGTTATCATAAACTGATAGTGCTCTTCACCGCCTCCTTTTTGCAATGGCAAGACCAAATCTCGGTGCATCTGTTGCACATCCAAAAGCCCATCCACCAAAGGAATATCGTTTTCAAATTGTCTCGTATCAAGATAAGGAAAACCCAAAATTCGCGCTCTATCCGCCGTCGCCCGTTCTTCATTTTCGCGTCGTTTCAGCTGAATCTCTTTTTCATCCATAGTATCATTATAGCATAAACATTATCTTTTTCTTTTCTAAGTGCTATAATTATTCAAACAAGGAGGTTAATGATGAAAAAATGTTTTGATGCAGAAAAGTATCTGAAAATCCAAAAGCAAAAAATTACCAAACGCATCAAAATGTTCGATAAACTCTATCTTGAATTTGGCGGCAAACTCATAGACGATCAACACGCAGCTCGCACCCTACCCGGATTTTCACCCGATCTCAAAATTAGACTTCTTCAGGAGTTCAAAGAAGATGCCGAAATTATCCTTTGCATTAATGCCAACGCCATAGAAAACAGCAAAATCCGCGCCGATCACATGATCTCTTACGAAACAGAAGTTCTTCGTCTTATAAAATTTCTCCGTGCCAAAAATCTATATGTGAGTTCTGTTGTAATTACATTATTCAACGGCCAAAAAAAGGCCAAAGACTTTGCCGAAAAGCTCAAGGACTATAAAGTCAAAACCTATTTTCACACTTTCACGAAAGGCTACCCAACTGATGTAGACACCATCGTTTCAGACGAAGGATATGGCGCTAATCCATACATCAAGACAAAGCGCCCACTAGTGGTAGTATCTGCACCTGGCCCATGCTCCGGCAAACTCGCCACTTCCCTCTCCCAGCTTTATCATGAATCCAAACGCGGGACTAAAGCAGGTTATGCTAAATTTGAAACCTTCCCGGTTTGGTCGTTGCCACTCAAGCATCCAGTAAATATCGCCTACGAAGCCGCCACGGCCGACCTCGCCGACAAAAACATGATCGACTATTTCCACCTAGAAAAATACGGCAAGATGGCTGTCAATTACAACCGTGATCTCGAAACCTTCCCGGTATTAAAAGAAATTCTCACTCGCATCACTGGCAAAACTATTTACTATTCCCCCACTGACATGGGTGTTAACGTAATCGGCGAATGCATAATCAACGACAAAGCCGCCAAGGATGCCGCCAAAGCAGAAATCATCAGGCGCTATTATCGAGCTTTAGCCGACCTCAAAAAAGGCATTGTAGAGCCTATCGTTCCTGAAAGAATCAAGCTTCTAATGAACGAATTAGGTATTTCAGAAGAAGATCGCCTGCCTGTAGCAAAAGCCGAAGAAAAACGCAAGCAATCAGGTAATCTCCCAAGCGCATGTCTACAAATTGATAAAAAATTCATCGTTGGTCGCAAGACCAATTACCTTTCCCCTATTTCTAGTACAATCTTAAATAGTCTAAAAACAATTAGCAAAATACCAGACGAGGTGGACCTTATCGCGCCAGTAGTTTTGGATCCTATTCTAAAAATCAAGGACCAAACCTCCAATTTTAAAGAAAACTACCTAAAACTTGGCGAGGTCTTAATCGCTCTATCGATCTGCTCCACCACTAACCCTACCGTAAAAAAGGTCCTAGAGAATATCGGCAAACTCAAAAACACCGAGCTTCATTCCACCCACATGATTACCGACGACGAAATGATTGTTTTAAGTAACCTAGGCATTAATGCCACCTGCGGCACCGAAATAGACGTAGAATAATAGAATCCAAAGCAAGCTTTGGATTCACTAATCTGGCGGAAGGGACAGGATTCGATTCGAAGAACGAATCCTAATTTTTATCACGCATTGTCAAATGCATGGCGGAAGGGACAGGATTCGAACCTGCGATACTTTCGTATGCTGGTTTTCAAGACCAGTGCCATCAACCACTCGGCCACCCTTCCGTATGATAATTATACCATAATCCATAAAAATATGTTATAATTATTCTATGGCAAGAAAAATCAAACTGCGTCCTGTATCCAAACAGAACCGCAATAATAATCACAAGCACAGCGACAAGCGCCAACATCCGCGCCTCAAAGACGGTCGCTAATCCTTTCAGGGGGCAATCCAACCGAATTGTAAAATTCGGTTTTTTGATTCCCTAAAACTTGCAAGAATTCAATTTTAGCATTATTACTATTGACAAATAAGCATAAAAGGTGTATAATTATACATGTTATTAACTAAGGGAAAGGTCAGATGATAGATCCATTATCATTAAACCGCGAAAAGCGCTTTCTATTGAACAAAATGGAGAGCACTCGCGAAAACATGTTCATCACCGGCAAAGCTGGTACTGGTAAGTCGTATCTGTTACGATGCTTTCTTGAGCATACAAAAAAGAACACTGTCGTCATCGCTCCAACAGGTATCGCTGCCCTCAATGTGCATGGCTCTACCATTCACCGCTTTTTTGGCCTCAAACCAGAGCTTCAAATCCCTGAAAAAATCGATAATTCCGTCATCTATGGCCACAAACGCGAAACCTTTAAAAACCTTGACACTCTTATTATTGATGAAATCTCTATGGTACGTTCAGACTTAATGGACGTCATTGATTATATTCTAAAACGCGCCAATGGCAACAATCTTCCTTTTGGTGGCAAACAAGTTCTGGTATTTGGTGACCTCTACCAATTACCACCAGTTCTCAAAGAAAACTCAGACGAAAAAAACTATATTCTCGATCATTACGGTGGCGCCTTTTTCTTCGATTCCCCAGCCGTAAGGCAAAATGGGTTTAAAATCTATGAGCTAGAAGAAATCTTCCGTCAGGAAGATGAAGACTTAATCGAAGTTCTAAACCATATTCGTGAAGGGAATCAAACATCTTCTGATCTTAAACTAATCAACAGTAAAGTAACCAAAAATAGCACGCGCTCTTATCGCGACGATTTCATTACACTAACCACTACCAACTACGCCGCAAAGAAAGTTAACGAGGAAATGCTCGCTCAAATTAAATCCCCGGCATGTCAATATAAAGCCTGGGTTGAGGGCGAATTCCCGACCACCGATTATCCTACCGAACGATATCTCACACTAAAAGTAGGCGCGCGCGTCATTATGCTGAACAATGATATTGAAGGTCGCTGGGTCAATGGTACCATGGCAGTAGTTACCGCCTGCAACAGTAATTCTATTGACGTTCAAATCGAAGACACTGGCAAAATCTGTACAGTCTACAAGAATAAATGGGAAGAAATCGACTATTATTATAATAAAGAGACTAAGAAGATTGAATCAAAAGTCATTGGCGAATTTAACCAAATACCAGTTAAATTAGCTTGGGCAATTACTATTCACAAATCTCAGGGTAAAACATACCAAAAAGTCGAAGTGGATCTTGGCAACAGAGCTTTTGCGTGTGGTCAAACTTATGTTGCAATTTCACGTATCAAAGACTTAAATGGCCTCTATCTCAAACGTCCAATTCGTGATTCCGATATTATGGTAAGTAAAGACGTTAAAGACTACATGTCAGAAAACAATAATACCGATATCGAAACTCATATAGTTAATTATCGCGCTGTAAATGTAGGAGCCTAGTAAATGGAATTTTTAATTGTTATTGGTTTTATTGTTGGTTTCCTATGGCTCTGCGGAGCATTTGACGGCAATAGTTCATCTTCATCCTCAAAACCAAAGTCATCTCACTCATCTTACTACCATTCATCCCCATCTCATTATTCAAGTCACAGAACCACCTATCAAAACACCGACCGCGAACGAGCCAAATTCAATCAACTCAAAACCACCGATACCTTCAAAAAATGGAAAAAAGCCCAGTATAACTGTCAAGATGGCAAATGCGCGTGGTGTAGGTGTCAACTAGATTTGCACTCTCCGTATACTCAAGTTGATCACCTAAAACCTCTCTGCAAAGGAGGCTCTCCCACTGATTTTGATAATCTAGTTCTTGCTTGTAAGTCTTGTAATTATTGGTGTAAAAAAGGCAACTACACTTGGCGCGACAAAAATGGCACCGTTCATAATGGATGGAATAAACCATCTTGGATTAAAGACAACCCAATCAAGAATACAACAACTCAAAAAGATACAGAAGATACTGACCCTATCTACGATCTCTCAGATATACCGTTTTAATTATTATTCTGCGTTAGTGTAAACGTTCGTCACGTCATCAAGGTCGTCAATCGCGCCAAGCAATTTCTCTAGCTTCTCCTCATTTTCACCCTCAACTGGAATGTAAGAAGTTGGTACATATTGCAATTCTGCAGAAGTAATCGTCATGCCTGCATCCGCCAAAGAATTTCGCACCTTCATCAAATCAGACGCATCAGTATAAATCACAATACCATCTTCCTCTTCGTTTGCATCCTCTGCACCGGCATCCAATGCCACCATCAAGGCATCTTCACCTTTTTCCGAAATCTCAATCACGCCCTTACGTTTAAACTGAAACATCACGCTCCCAGAGTCTGCCATTCTGCCGCCATTTTTGTCTAATGTATGCCTCACCTCTGGCAAAGTACGGTTTTTATTATCTGTCGCGACTTCAATCACGATACCAACTCCGCCTGGCCCATAAGCCTCATAAACCTCCTCAATCAACGTAGCCGCTGATTTATCTGCAACCCTAGCAATCGCACGCTCAATATTTGCTTTTGGCATATTTGCCAAACGCGCTTTTTCTAGCACCATCGCAAGGCTCGGGTTCATATTTGGATCAGTTCCACTCCTTGCCGCAATCGCAATCTGGTTTCCAATTTTCGTAAACAAAGCTCCGCGCTTTGCGTCCACAACTGCTTTTTGTCTTTTTGTTGTCGCCCATTTACTATGCCCAGACATCTTTTTCTCCCATCAAAATTTATATTCAACTTGTCTTAATTTTACCACTTTTCTCTTAATTAGTCCAATCAACAAGAATATGATTATAATCCCATAAACTCCAAACACCCACGACTGAAACTGCGGAATCCCTATCATCAATTCATTCATTTTCCCAAAAAACTCAATAACCAAAATATGGTAGTCTAGCATTTTCGTTGTCAAGACCGAAACCAACATTTCCACCAACGGCATTCCTGCAACAATACCAGTCAAAAATACCAGCCCCATTGCATAGGGTAATGTAGGCAGTATCAAAAGGTTCGCAATCACTGAAATCAAAGATATCATTCCGTAATGATACAATGTAATAGGTAAAGTCATCAATGTCGCACTAATCGTCGTTAGGGCAAATGAAGAAATTGCGCCAGGCTTCTTCTCTCCATACAAAAACTTGGTTAACTTCGGACCCAGAATCATTATCCCACCATACGAAGCAAACGACAACAGCCATCCCAAATCAATCACAAACATGGGATCCATCATTAGAGTAAACGCTGCCACCATTATAATCATTCTCCACGGCGCTATCTTTCTACCCGAATACCACGTTACCAAAGTTATAATTGTCATAATACCAGCTCGCATAATCGACGGCGTCCACCCTACCATACTCATAAAAAACAATATAAAAAGGATAGAAAAAGCTAATCCAGTTAATCTAGATATCTTACCAAAAATCTTTCGTGCCACTTCTACTAATATCGATAAATGCGCCCCCGAAGCAACCACGATATGCACCAATCCCACAGTCCTTAGATTCTCTTCTAATTCATCCGACAAGCCAGTTTTCATTCCAAGCAAATATGATAATCCCAAATTAGCCTCCGTTGTCGGAATAAGTCTACGCGTTCTATTTGCAAACCAATTCCTGGTTTTTAAAATTAAATCTCCAGGTTCAGGTCTACTCCATTTTATTATTGATGGCTTATATAAATATCCACTATAAACACCGAAACCACTTAATAATTTCCCGTTTAACGTAACTAGATCACTCCTTGCCAAATCTTCATTTTTTGTTACTGTGATGTATATTTTTCCTGTTGTTGTGTTTTCTTCGCCGAACTCTAGATTGCTAAGCTTAAACCTAGTACCTTTTTCGTCCGTTTCAGGATCGCCTTCCACTCTGCCGCTCACAACCACCGTTTGATCATAAAAACTCTGCATGTATTTTTGATTTGACAGTTCGCTCGAAATCCGAAAAAAAGCTAGAATCATCCCTGCTATCAACATTAGTATCGCGAACACTATATTTGATTTCCAATATGCAATTATAAATAGTATTGTCACGAGTCCGACCCAAATTGGCGACGCAAAATAATTAATTCTGAAAATTATTCCAACAACTACACCAACTATTATTCCAGTCGCCAATGCCACCATTAAAAATGATTGATGAATATTCAACAGAGTCTTTTTAATGTGGCACCAACTTGTCCTCTTTATCATACCAAGTCACTATCATATTTAATATATAGTAACAACCCCCTAATTTCGTTTATGATTTATTTTCAACAGATAAGATGGTATAATAATGTTATGCACCGGTAGCTCAGCGGATTAGAGCACTTGTCTTCGGAACAAGGGGTCGTGGGTTCGAATCCCTCCCGGTGTACCA